>QEXZ01000205.1 GCA_003160755.1 Methanomicrobiales archaeon | reverse complement strand
CACCCAGCCTGCTATGCATACGTGCTCTCCATCATTGTCTGCGGTTATTTCAGTTGAGTACTTGCGGTTGTGTATCAGTGACGACATAGTCATTACTTTGCTTTTGTTCTTAATATTAAAACACTTTCTATAAACGATGCAAAAACAGGACAACAAGAGCATGAGTGAAGAAACAGAAACAGAAATGATACTGCATCCGAGACCGAGTGCGATTGTAGCTGCTCTTTATACACTTCGCGATCTGGATGTGGACGTTGCAGTTATGCATGGACCCGCGGGGTGTAGTTTCAAGCACAGCCGACTGCTTGAAGAGGACGGAATGCACGTTTTAACCACCGGGATGAACGAAAGCAACTTCGTGTTCGGCGGCTATGACTTGCTCGTGAACGTATTGAGAAAAGCAGAAGAGATGTTTCAGCCTGAACTGATGGGTGTGATCGGCACCTGCGCGAGTATGATAATAGGCGAAAATCTACAACAGGCAGTCGAGGAGAGCGGAGTAAAGGCAAAATGTAATGTGATAGCGGTGGACATGCATGCCGGATACCGTGACAACACGATAGGCGTTATTCTGACTTTAGAATCCGCATATAAAGCGGGAATAATTAGTGGCACTGAGTTTAAACGGCAGAAGAGAATGCTTGAAGCGGCAACGAGGCTGGAAAAAGAAGTAGGAGCCGCCTGCAGAAGTTACATCCCACCATCTAAAGGTGATTCAAAAATAGACGTTGCAAACCGGCTGCTTGAACTTATTGACGCGGGTAAGAAAGGCGTATGCGTTTTAGATGCGAAAAAAGAGACGGTTTTTATGTTTGCCGATATTTTGAGAGCGGTGAACAAAGTCGCCACAGCGCATTCGCAAATCGTGAATATCGCCAACCTCGATAAAGAAGTAGGATTGAAAAAGATTCGTGGATATTCCGAGACGATTCTGAACGAATTAGACGCAGATGGTATCAAAATAGACCACATAATCGGGGGTTTGGACGAATACGCGGTGGCAGGCGATAAAGCTGCTGCGTTGATTGGCGATTTTTACGCGGATTATGATTTTGCCGTTTTGCTGGGTATCGCACATGGCGTGCCTCTGAAAAGATACGGTATAAAAACTGAGATATTCTCGGTTACTAACGGTCCGAGAACAATCGAGCCGTTAAAATGGCTCGGGCATGACCATGCAGTACTTGAAATTGACCTACATCCAAAGACGATGGGTGCTACGGGCATTATCGCATCGGAATTCGGCGATACGCTGTTGAAGCTAAAAGCGGTAAAAAACCACGCGAATTGACAAGAAAATGGATTGTTGACACAGATTAACGCTTGTGGGCTCTGCCCACATGCCCGCAAGCCCTGAAAGGGCTTAATTAACACAGATGGACGATAAGAATCAGCAATGTTAAACGCAAATAAGTCCGTACCGTGTAAATCAGTGTCTCAATAGAAGGAAGTTATATTTTATATACAACAGGAAGGAAAATAAACATAACAATGGATAATAAGGACACGGCCTTTTTTCATTCGTGGTTTCGGAATTATGTAAGGGATTTTTACTCAGAGGACCAAAAAACGCAGAGGAATATCCAACTTAAAGAAGAGCACACATTACGTGTTTGTGAGGAGATTGTTCGGTTAGGCAAAGCGTTGAAGCCCAATAATAACGCACTTCGGCTGGAGCTGGCTGAGACCATCGCATTATTTCATGATATAGGTCGCTTTGAACAGTTCAAGGCCTATGGCACTTTTGATGACCGTGTGTCGGAAAACCACGCAACTCTCGGGCTGAATGTTTTAAAAGCGACTGACATATTAAACCGCCTCACGGAAACGGAACGAACCATCGTTTATAAAGCCATAGAATATCACAACGTACGTAAACTTCCCGACTATGCGGATGAAGATGAAAATGGAAACAAAAACCCTGACTGGTTACTGTATTCCAAATTATTACGTGATGCAGACAAATTAGATATATGGCGTGTTGTGACCGATTATTATACGGAACGTCCCAGGCACCGTAACACGGCATTAGAACTTGAACTTCCCGATACGCCGGAATATTCACGTTGCTTTATTGATGACATCCTCGACACCAGGGTTTCAAATTCTCGTGAGTTGAAGACGTTTAATGACATGAAACTGCTGCAACTGGGCTGGATATTTGACATAAATTTCACGCCGACGTTTCGTTATATTCGACAAAGGCGGATTATTGAGAAAATCATTGCCGCCCTGCCGGATACTGAGGATATACGAAAAATTCAAAAACATTTGAACAATTATTTAGAGATGGCAAAACATTACCAAAAGAAGTAGTTTTTGTCCCAAGATTTTGCTCTATTCCGACTATGATATTTTCTTAATCCCGTATCTCCTCTCTCATCCTGTATCGGCATTTGCATTTCCTCTCTCATTAAAAGAAAAGCTTTAACGAGAACATTTTTTTTCTTTTAGTAACAAGAAAACAAATTATTGCGTGATGAATTATAAAACATGAACATAGCGATTTATTTGGTTAAAGCGATAATCCTCATTACCGCAGGCGTGATAATTGCGAATATCGTGCTCGAAAGCAACTTGATAAAGAAATTATCACCGCTAAT
>QEXZ01000204.1 GCA_003160755.1 Methanomicrobiales archaeon | reverse complement strand
TGCCCACGATTGGTGAAATCGCCACCACTTTTTTACGTTTTAACGTCTCTCTTACTCCTTCCAAACTCAAAATAGAGCCTATGCTCGTTATCGGATTGCTCGGTCCTATCAGCACAACTTCTTCTGACCCTGATTCCAGCACGTTCATAACTTCTTCTGATGGTTTTACTTCTGCTATACCGTCAAAAGAAACATCTGAAACTTCCGGTTCTCCCTTCTGCGATACCCAGAAATCCTGAAAGTGCAGTTCGCCTTCTGGCGTGTGTATCCGCGTGCTTACGGCTCCGGGGTCATCAGTCATCGGTAGTATCTTTATTTTAGCGGCAATGCCGAAACTTCTTGCGAGCAGAGCAGTCGCATCGGTCAGACGCTTCCCCTGCCTTAACAGCTCTGACCTGATTATATGCGTTGCTCGGTCTCTATCACCGAGCATAAGCCGCTCATCGTGATTTAACTTTTTCAATGCGGTATGCGTAACAAAGCCGTCATCACGGATGCCCCACCATTTTTGCTCGTCTATTACACCCGCTAATGCATAAAGTACCGAATCTATATCGGGACAAACTAAATTGCCTGAAATCCACACGTCTTCAGCAGTGTTAACGATTATATTCAGCTCTTCTTCTCCCTCCTCCTCGAACACTCGTTTCAGTCCCACCAACAGCTTTGGTGTTCCCGTGCCGCCTGAAAGGATAATCATTTTATTTTATCACACTTTTATACACGTCCAGCGTCCTCTTTGCTATCTTGTCCCACGTATAGTCGCGCTCGACTATCTTCCTCGATTCAATGCCCATCGTCTCCAGGTCCTCGTTTAGCATCTGTTTTATCGCAGCTCCTATTTCCTTCCTTGTTGTGCCACATAGGATACCATTTCCATGGACGAAATATTTATTGTCACTGACATCAGTAGCAATTACAGGCAATCCCGACGCCATCGCTTCGAGCAACGCTATTGGTTGTGCTTCAAGCTTGGAAGGCAGCAAAAAAACGTCCAGACTTCGATAGAACGCAGGAGCGTCTTCGACATATCCTAGCACCTCTATTTTTCCCCCTTCTTTCTTTTTTATCTTATCGTATAACGGCCCATCTCCTGCAATCTTCAGACGGATTTTATTCGATTCTAATGCCTTCACCGCCTTTATCATGTTTATTACGTTCTTTTCCGGCGATAATCGCCCGAGATAGCCGATGCATACGCCTTTATCGTTCTCTCTTTCCAAATTTCCTTTTTCCTCTTGTTCCTGTGCACGAGGATAAAAGCGATTTATATCCACTCCATTTGGTATGACCACCGTTTCTGTTCCGTTGCCATTATCTCCATATCTCCATCCCTGTGTGTATCTGCGAATATCAGCTGCTATCTCTTCGCTTACCGAGATAAATTTCTTTGAACGTCCTGCGTATAAGGAAGCAAGAGCTCCGATAAGGGCTTTTGCTAACTCTCCGCTCAGGCTATCCCCTGCGGCAATATGAAATGTATTGACGATATTTAACTCGGAGCAAATAGAAGAGAAGGGCAGGAAAAACTCTGATGACGTAGCTGCATGGTGTATATGGAGAATATCACAATCTTCTACCTCTCGTTTTATCTTTTTTAATGAGAAGCCAAAGTCAAAACCATAAGAAATACCACCCGAAGGATTGCCCAGCATATAAGAGCCAAGTGAGTACTGGTCAATATCCTTTACTTCATGCCCTAACCGTTCAAATTCATAAGAAAGTGCATCAACGTGTGTTTTTATCCCCCCGCATACGCTTCGATGGTAAAAAGCTATTTTCATTTTTTTTCTTTTCTCTTTATTGCGTGGATTTAGAACATCCTTAACCCTTCTCCACCTGTATTCACATCCATAACAAGCGCACCTGCAATTTCCATCGCTCCTTTTAGCCGCTCCCCTGATTCACCCGGCAGGACCACAGCAGAGCCGACACCACCCATCTCGTCCAAGCCCCCTGCTCCTGTTACTTTTGCACCAAGTGCACCCAATTCCTGCGAGAGCTTCACGAGTTCGCTTAGTCGTCTCGGAACCACGCCTATTGCATCCAGCAAACCATGATTTATGTTCATCAATGCTCCTAACTTTACAAAATCGCTTTCCTCTATCGCCGTAACTGCCTGTGCCGTTATCTCATCAGAAACATCGAATATAGTGTTGTATATACCCTTAAAAATTCCTTTTCGCTCTTTAACCTGTTCTACAATTTTCTTTGTCTTTAGTCCCATCTCGGAAAATTCTTTCGTAGCCATACCCATACTCAAAGGTATGCAGCCAATGCAGCCTACAATCAAATTTAGTTCCGCTAAATGCAATCGCTTCACCTCGCCGGACTTTACCAACACATAGCCACCATACGTTGAGATTGCCGTATCAATAGGACTCGCAGCGCCTTGAACCCTGCGTTCGACGCGGTTTGCATCTTCTCTTATCCCGTCCAAATCACCGTTTACGCCAAAATACTCTTTGAGTGCTGCGATGGTAGCAACACAAGTCGCTGCTGAAGAACCCAGCCCGGCAGAAAGCGGTATCTCGGACTTTATTTCTATCTCTACTCCCTCTCCACCTATTCCATATTTCTCTTCAAGATACCGTATTGATTCTCTGACATACGCAATTGCATTTGCCGCAGCGTCATAGTCCTTATATGGTCGTGCTTTC
>QEXZ01000203.1 GCA_003160755.1 Methanomicrobiales archaeon | reverse complement strand
TTTTTTCGATCAGCGTTCTACTTTTATCACACAACTCAATATTTCTAGATATCTCAAAATCAAGCGATTTACGCAGCCCCTTTTTGAATATCGCATCTTTAACCTCGTGGTCTTCCATTGGACTGGACTGGAAGTTATAACGCCTATAATAACGATACTTGGCCATGTGCGGAGCATCTGGGCTCTCGGAGATATTAACCACAAAAATTGCCTGTGAATAATTGGCAGGATTTAAAATTGGATTAATGATCACGTCCCTTATCCGTGGTTGAATGCTGCTTAATATAATATTTTCAATTCTCTCTTTTGTATTCTTGGTCTCTATCCAGCTTATTGAACTGGGAACATGTCCTTTTTCTTCAATTCCGTATATTATCATACCCCCTGAGGTATTTGCAAAGGCAGAAATATCCTCTGCAATCTCTTTATTATTTTTGCTCAACTCTCTTTTGTATTCAAGAGTTAAACTCTCCTCAATCTTATTTTCGATTAGACTTTGAATATCTTCCAACGTTTCGATTTGATTCATAACTCTTCACCTAAGTCCCTCCACAATCTTTTTCTTCGATCCGTACAAATCATACACCAACCTGTCAATCTGCGCATCAACAATTCTTTTGCATCTTCAAAAATTTTTCAACCGCAGGATACAGGTCTTTCTCGTGCATCTTCTCTAAATCAACCATCTCCTCCTTTTTGCCTCCTTTTTTCTCCTTTTCCCCATTGACGCTGTGAAACACACACACTTCAAATCTCATCAACATTTCTTAATACTTCTTCGATTAGGTTATAGTCCAAATAGTAACCAGCCTCTAATAGCTCATCTATACATTCCTTAACACTTCTTATGATGCCTTTATTTTTAGCTTCTGCAAATCAGAAACGATCATATTTTGCCAAGTTCCTCTCGTAAATCCTCCACGGTGATATTTGTGTAGCTGACCTTCCTTTTTCCTAACTCGTAGAGGAAATCCCAGAGTGTTAACTGTGCAGTATCCGCAGCTTGTTTCAATGTCATCTTCCCCTCCCTGTAAAGCTCTGCAGCTAAAGCTATCCTCGCCTCGTCTTCATTAACATCTCCAACCAATGGAACTTCCAGTTTTTTTACCGCCATGTCTATCTATAAATCTATTCTTCCTTTGAATATAAAAACTTTTCTATCCTATTTTTTCTATTCGGCACTGCTAATCTTAGCGTGCCTCCACCACCTCCATCTCCTCCTCCGTCAGCCCATATAAATCATAAACCAGCCGGTCAATCTGCGCATCAACGATTCTTATTTGGCGTTCGTAAAGCTCTTTATCTCGCTCCATCTTTGCCTCGTGGTATTTCTTCTGCAGTTCAAGCATGCTATCCACTAGAGCTACGAGTTTATCGTGCTGCGCTTTTTCAGTTGGGTTTGAGGAGTCTATCATGAAGGAGGATTGAGAGTTTTCGCTTCCGGTTAATCCCTTTTTATTCCATTCAGCACCCTATTATAAACTTTTTCAGACTTGACAAATAAAGGTAACCTATGTAGTGAGCCCGTCCAAATATGATCCCCTACTGCCAATTATCCTCCTACTATTATTAACTTAATACCTCTCGAAAGTCTTCTACGCACTTTATTTCTCCCTTAGCCACTTTTTCTTTATCCCATTTTAACAAATAAAGTGATTCTGTATCAATATACAAAAATGTGTTTGGGATTGCTGCCTCCTTCTCTATACATTTCTTACTTAGCTTTACCCAACAGCCTGTGTTGATGAACAATCTTTCATCCTTTTTCGGCTCTTTCTGGTAATAGCCGGCATTATGTGTGTGTCCAAAAACAATGATGTCAGCATCTATTTTTCCACCTTTTTTATCCACATAGCGTTCTTTTATTACCTCTTCGATAGGCTTACACTTCTTAACGATGGTTCCAGGTATTCGTCGCCAAATCTCAGTATTCAAGAATGTGACAACCTTTGGAAGAATAGTTAAAACAAAAAAAGATGAGATAACTATCCATAAAATACCTAAACCGCTTCCTATCGGTGTATCTTTGAACCAATAATAACCTACTAAACCATAAAGAACGAGAAGTAAGCAGAATATTAGTGTAGGCCCATTCAGTTTCAATCCAATGTTTTTAGTAAAAGATACATTTGCCAGGTCTTGGAACCAATCTATTGGGTCAATCCGAACCTGCTTATTCAGCCTTTTACTGAGAAACCTACTGAGCTTATAAAAAACTTGGAATCTATCAAATTGATGGCCATGTAAAAAGGCATAGTTTTTTTTCCCAATTGTTATACCTTTTATCTCTGTTCTCTTGTTTGTTTTAGGGTAACTCCGATAAAACATCTTAAAAGTCCCCTTTCCTTTATTGAGGTGTTCAACTCTTTTTTTCCTCCAAACTTTCTTAAAGTCTAGCAGATCCTCGTCATGGTTTCCAATTACATAGATAATATCACAATCAATAGAATTCAAAATCGAAATGGTGGTTAATACGTCCGATATGACATAATTCCTATCGTCTTCTTCGGGATCCCAGAGCTCAAGAATGTCTCCCAAAAGCACAATAGTACCGGGTTTTTCTATATCTACCTTATTACCGTTACAGTTGAGCGATGTTCCTTCATCACTCAATGTGTTTAACCATTCAAGAAAGTCCCGGAAATCTTTGCAATGCGAACTTGTTCCACCTAAATGCACATCAGAGACAACAATAACGGGCTCTCGGATTTTTCCACTATTTCCTTCGGTGTTTCCCACTTTACGCCCCACTTAGTAATAGAATGTTAATAACCTTCCCTTTTATAAGCTTTTCGATTTTTAAAACC
>QEXZ01000202.1 GCA_003160755.1 Methanomicrobiales archaeon | reverse complement strand
AGAAATGGCGATAAGGGATGATAAAATGGGGCAGTCATGGCTATTGCCCCCGGATATTAGTGAACTCATACCGGTAGACCATATCTGCTACCTGGTTATTGCAATCGTGAATGGCATAGATGTTAGTGAAATAGAGGAGAAGTACAGGTTCAAACCGGGCAATTCGGCGTATCCACGACGGATGCTGCTCCGGCTGCTGGTACAAGCGGCAATCGATGGCGTGTGGTCATCCAGAAAGATTGACAAGTTGGCGCACGAGAACGTGGTCTGCATGTACCTGGCAGGGAACGAGAAGCCCGACTTCAGGACGCTATGTAAATTCAGATCGGAGAACAAAGAGCTGATCGAGACTACCTTCAAGAAAACCGTCACCTTTGCTAAAGCATTGGGAATAGCGAAGTTGGGGCACCTCTCGACCGATGGTACCAAGATGAAAGCCAATGCCTCAAACAGCTACACGCTGAGCAAGGCGGAGATAGAGGCGATAAGGGAGATAATAGAGCACGGGATCGCAATAGATGAAGAAGAGGATAAACTCTACGGGGATAAGAGGGGCGACGAGCTGCCGCCTGAACTCAATACGCAGCAGAAGATTCGTGAGAAGCTAAAAGAGATTGAACAAGCCTCTGGCAGGAAATTAAAGAGTGCCGCAAAGAAGATTATCGAGCAGCATGCGTTTGGCGATGAGCTGCAGAAGGAGCAGATTATTGAAAAGCTTGATAAGGCGGAAGAGGAGCTAAATACGAGTGGACAAAGCGCTGTAAGTATAACTGACCCTGAAGCAAGGTTCATGAAGAACAAGAAGGAGCGAATCGAATTGTCATACAACCCGCAAATCACCGTAGATCACGATTCGGGGATAATCGTCGCCAATGACGTTACACAGGATTGCACTGACCACGCACAGTTAGAGCCGCAGGTGAATAGTACGCTGGAAAACGTGGGGGAACTGCCGGAAGGTGCGAAAATGAGCTTTGATAACGGATATTTCAGTGGTCCTAACCTGCAATACCTGGAGACGAACGGGTTAGACGGCTATATTCCCGACCGCAAGCAGGCGGGGGAGATGAAGGGAAATAAGCCGAAGCTGAGCCCATTCTCAAAGGATTCGTTCTATTATGATGAAGAAACAGATCAGTTTCTATGTCCCAATGGGGGCATACTCAGCAGAAAGGGCGAGTATGAGTATAACTGTAAGCAGGTGTACGCCTATTACGGTGCAAACTGTGGAGAATGCCCGTTCCAGGCGGAATGCGCGGGAGAAGGCAAAATAAGGACAATCACCAGTGACGGTTACGAGGGCGAACGCCGTAGGATGGCAGCTAAGATGCGGTCGGAGGCAGGTAAAGAGTCGTACAAAAAGCGTAAGGAGACTGTTGAATGGCCATTTGGTAACATAAAGCAAAATATGAAGTTCCGTGAATTCCTGACACGTGGAATAGAGAAGGTTAGGGTAGAGCATAATCTGGTATGTACAGCTCACAATCTGAAGGTAATTTGGGGTAAATTGGAGAGGAATGTGCCGGTTATCAGTACAATTCGGACGTTAGTAGCTAATTCTGCATCTAAAGTAGGGAACTTTTTACGTGGTCATGCAATAGTTAACTTTAAGTGTCCGTGTTGATAATTAATTGGGGGACAGCCTCGTTAATGTGCTCACGTAGAATACTCCGGTTGATTCGTAATGCAAATCCAGAAAACGCGAACCGATACACGCATTTACGATGGGCAAAGGTATTTACGGAACAAGCAGACCGATTATTAACTGAAGTAGTTGAATGCGTGGGGCTGAAATTGGATATGCTCACCATATACGACATTTATCTTGGCCAAGGATGCGATCCTAATGTTAAGCGGGAAAGGTTGATGGAGCGATGGGTTACTTAACCGAACACGCATGAGACCGTATCTATGTCCACATCATCTACCTCACCGAAAATGATTGTTCTGGCCTTACCAACCACTCTGCTCCCTTCCCTTTCTTTGACGAGTTGTCCGTAATTGATCGTTTCCACATCAAAGTTCTCTATGATGGCACTGGTGTACTGAACGTTACCGTCACTGGCGAAAGTAGCCTTCTCATCCTCCGTTGGTTTCTTGCCCCGTTTTCTCACCGTTTTCATCAGTTTATCCGCCGTGGCTTGCACTCTTTTACCAGCACTATGTGCTAAATGAAGCTTTGTATCTGCTTTCTTCGCTATGTATATCCCGCAATCGCCCTGTCTATCATCGTCACCATCTCCTCCGTCAACGTTCTTTTGTTTTTTTTTACGAATGACCACATCTCATCTACCTGGACTTTGGTTAGTCCAACATTCCATATCAAAAAGTCTGTTACTTCCCTTGCATGCCTCGCCATGTCTTCTACGACATCGGATATCGTATCACGATGGATCTCCATTATGCGTTCAATAGCTCTTATTCCATTTTTCTCGACCAGCAATTTGCAGATAAGGATTATCTGATCTTCTGATAACTTGCGATTGTAGAATACGGTGTTTTTGGTTTCTACAAAGACTTTGCCGCATGTCTTGCATTTAAATCGCTGCCTGCCATTTTTGTCGTGTCCATATCTAACTATGTTGCCCACTCTCCGTTTGCCGCGATCACTGCAGTTTGGATTGGAGCAAAACTCTTTTTTAGGATCTGCCTCTAATTTGTTATTTGTCATAAATATAGGTGGGTAATCTACCCATATATCAACTACGTGTTAGGTCATTACCTGTAAATCAGTGTCTTGAATAGAAGGAAGTTATAGTTTATATACAATAAAAAATAAAAAGAGGGTTTAAATTAAATCAAACCCTCTTATTTGTTTTTATTCGTAAGAATATAATAAACAAA
>QEXZ01000201.1 GCA_003160755.1 Methanomicrobiales archaeon | reverse complement strand
CAATAATCCAGTCTTTTGCAACCTTTTTAATTATCACCTTAGGAGTTTTTCTTTTTACCCATAATTGGTGTATAGGTTTGCTTTTGGGTTCTATCGGTGTGGCAACTGCACCTGCTGGTACGATAGCTGCTTTACATGAGTGTAAAGCGAAAAGAGGTACTTTGAGTAAGATGACCACAGCGATAGTCGGACTGGATGATGGCGTTACAATAATCATCTTCGTAATTGCTATTGCTCTGGTAAAAGTTATATTAGGTGATTCTCTTTTTGTTCCTTCTATAATTATCAGGCCATTGATAGAAATTTTCGGTGCCGTTGCATTGGGAATTGCAATTGGAATAATACTTGCCTATTCCGCAAAAAAGGTGAAAGGAAGAGAAAGCATTCTCGTAATGTCTTTGGCTGGCATTTTAATCTGCGTTGGATTGGCAGAAATCTTCCATTTATCTGCCATATTAGCATGTATGTTTTTGGGAGCGACTTTCATTAATTTCGTTCCGAGGATAGGCAGAACGTTTTTTGAAATCGTAGAAAGTATCCTCCCTCCAATCTATATTATATTCTTCATTGTGGCGGGATTAAAACTAAGACCAGATTTATTGATTGAAATGGGTATAATAGGAATAATTTATATAGGATGCCGGATAACCGGAAAGATGGGCGGTACATTCTTTGGTAGTAAATTGGTGAAGGCAGAACCATACATTCAGAAATATTTGGGTCTTGCTTTATTATCTCAAGCGGGAGTAGCAGTTGGTTTAGCAGTTACTGTTGCAGGAGAACTTTCAGCTTATGGAAAAGTTGGTGCAGACCTTGGCGCTATGACAATTACAATAATCGCAGCAACAACGGTCGTTTTTGAAATAATTGGCCCTATGGGTGTTAGATACGCGGTTAATAGAGCAGGAGAGGAGGAGAATGAATAAGGCATAGTAGCATCAAATCCGTGTAAATCCGCGTCCTAAATTAAATTTATAGGTAGAAGTTGTACTTTATATACGTACATATACAAAAATAAAAATGGTAAGCGTAAATATAGCATTTGCACATCACAAAGGCGGAACAGGTAAGACAACCTCTTGCGTAAACATCTCCGGATACCTTGCACTATGGGGTAAAAAGGTGCTTGTTATTGACCTGGACCCGCAGGCAAATGCGACTTCCGCACTTGGCATTGACAAGAATAATCTGGGGGAATCAATGTATGATGTAATGGTAGGAGATGCTGAGATTGCAGATGCTGTCTTAGAAACGGAGATAGAAAATATCCATCTTGCTCCTGCCACTCTTGACCTTGTTGGTGCTGAATCACACCTATACAGAATAAACAACAGAATATCTATCCTTAAACGCAGTATAGAGGGTATAAGGAAATATTATGACTACATAATGATAGACACGCCGCCAGGTCCTGGTCTTTTTATTATTAACGGTGTTGTTGCATCAGATTACACAATTGTCACGCTTGATCCAGGCGTTTTTGCATTAGAAGGGGTTGAGTCATTGAGCATGATTTTTGATGATATTAACGAAAGCAGCGGCGTCAGGATAAATCCGCGGATTGCTATTCTCACAAGATGTAACAAGGCATCGTTATTTTCTATGATTACAGGAAAAAGAGACCCGGTAAAGGAAATTAAGAAGGGCATGAAAGGGTTCTTTGATTCCGTCTATACCGTGCCTTACGGGGTTGAAGTTTATGAGGCGCAATTGAAAGGCGTGCCAATTTCGCATTACAAGCCGAAATGTAAGGCTGGCGTTGCATATAAAAAAATCGCCGAGGTGGTGATGAGGTAGGATGCAGGATACAGGATGCAATGTAAAAATCTTGTGAAAATCTGTGTAATCTGGTGGTTATAAAATATGAGGGGGGAAACGTGAAGATGGTAAAGGATAAGATAAGGAAACCGGGTAGGAAGGCTTTGTTTGAGGATGTAGGAGAGAATAAGGAAAAGGAGGTGGGAGGGAGTGGAAGGATAGAAGTTAGCAAAGGAGAAACGGAAGAGGAGTATAGAGAAAGGCAGTTGAGACGTCTGTTAGAGACAATGGACGCTTTTAAGAACGGTGACTTTACAATAAGGCTGCCGAAAGAGAAATACGATATATACGGCGAACTGGCAGACTCATACAACAAAATGGCAGAGATGACAGGGGGAGTTACAACAGAGATGAGCCGAGTGGCAACGGTTGCAGGCACTGAAGGCAAACTAACCGAGCGCGCGTCAGTACCTGGTGTTGCAGGCAGTTGGAAAGAGTGCCTTGACACTTTAAATGGTTTAATTGATGTTGTCTCCAAATTCACGCTTGAAATGGGGAGAATACTCAACAACATCACTAAGGGCAATTTAACAGAGAAGTTTGCAATACCTATGGCAGGCGACTTCAAGGTAATGTCTGACACAGTAAATAAAACTGTTGATAGCTTCAATCTAATTGGCAGTGAAGTATCAAGGGTAACAAGGGAAGTAGGAGTAGAAGGGAAACTTGGTGCGCAGGGAGAAGTGCCGGGTGTTGCCGGTGCCTGGAAGGAGCTCACTGATAATGTGAACACGCTGGCGGCAAACGTGACAGATCAGATGAGAGATATTGCTAAGGTATCCACCGCAATAGCCGATGGCGACCTCACGCAAAAAATCACCGTTGATGTAAAAGGAGAGATACTGCAGCTAAAGGACAACATCAACGGCATGGTTGACCGTCTCAATCTAATTGGCGGTGAAGTATCAAGGGTAACAAGGGAAGTAGGAGTAGAAGGAAATCTTGGTGCGCAGGGAGAAGTGCCGGGTGTTGCCGGCGCCTGGAAGGAGCTCACTGATAATGTGAACACGCTGGCGGCAAACGTGACAGATCAGAT
>QEXZ01000200.1 GCA_003160755.1 Methanomicrobiales archaeon | reverse complement strand
GATTTCTAACCTAAATTCAAACCCGCTTTCCCTGCGACATAATTTCCATCTCTATTGCAAGCAGCTTCCTGTTCGTCTCGTGCTCATGCCCATACCCATGATTTGGGGTTGTTTTTATTTTTCCGGCGAGAAGCACCACTCCTTCCGCGCGCGCGCTCTCTTTCTCTTCTTCCCTTTCTCTTCCCTCTTCTTCCCCTCGCGCACATCCGCTTATTAAACTTATACCTATCTCCGGGCAGCCGAGGTAGTGGCTCACAGCCGTTTGCAGTGCTTCTTCTGTTGTTATCATGCCTGAACGTTGCTTAAGCTTTTCTAATTGCGATTTCGGCAAAGAAACATGTGCAAATATTGTGCTGTCTTCTGTTACCATATTACACCTAATGGAGATAGCACCTATATAAGTTTTTCGGGTACATTTCCACTGGAGAAGTTCGCCTAGCATACTATGGTATCACGGGCAGAGCCCGTGCCCCCGCAAGCCATGTAAGGGCTTAAAGAAAAGCTTGACTAAAGAAACAAGTCTTTTTTTCTTTTAGCACAGGTTTTCTTTTTGCAAGAAAACAGAAAATAAATTAGGGACGCAGATTAACGCTTGTGGGCTCTGCCCACATTCCCGCAAGCCCTGAAAGGGCTTAATGATAAGAATCAACACAGTTAAACTAAAATAAATCTGCGTAAATCCATGTAAATCTGCGTCCTAAATAGGTAGAAGTTATACTTTATCTACAAGAACAAAAAAATATAAATCATAGACACAGATTAACGCAGATGAAAAAATAAAAGAAAAAATCCGTGTCTTAAATATTTTGCAATTTATTACGAGGATGACTATAGTTCGCAGTTGCTGCTTTTAACGTATCTACGGCAAGAGCAGCGCAATGAATGTTTTCTTCGGGTAAACCACCTAACACCGCCAAAATATTCCCCGGGGTGAGCACCGAAGCCTCTTCTATCGTCTTTCCTTTCACAAGCTCGGTAATAACACTCCCGCAAGCGACTGACGCACCACAACCATCGGTTATGAATTTGCAATCTACAATTTTATCGCTTAAATCTTCTTTGGCATTGGCTTTAACCTTAAGGTGTATCTGCATTGTGTCACCGCAGGGGCCTGTTACGCGTGCGGCACCGCCGGGGTTTTTCAGCTCGCCGACGTTTTTTGGATTGTATGCCTCCTTAAGTGTCCTTTCCGTGTATATTTCCTTCTCTTCTTTCAATATCTCTGCTTGCAAATTCTCAAGCAGCTCATCGAAATCTGAATTGGAACTTTTATTTTTTTCGTGCATTTCTTATTGTATAATAACGCTGGATATGAAGTACAACTTCCTTCTATTTAAGTTAATATCGGACAACTGACTCTCGGCTTTTCAATCATCTTTCTCACTTCTAATCCTTCTTTTTTTCCCAATATAATCTATGAGAAATATTAGCGATATTACAAATATACTTCCAAATAGGAACCATAAACCGGGATGTGCGAAAATATCAAATCCCAAATCAAGACCAATTCCTTTTGATGCGGGCATCGGCGATGGCACTATTTCAGGCATTGGCGTGGGTGCGGGTACTGGTCCAAGTGGTCTCCCTCCTTCCTCTGGTATTACTGACCTTGTGACTTCTCCTATTGGACCTTTCATCCTCATCGCTGTAAAAAATTCTATTATGCCCGAGCCAACCACCGCAAAGAATATCACCGTCAAATAACGCTTCAATGCTGCGATAACGTTCTTCCTATCCGTCTTTTCAGGAACGATGACCACAAATTTACGCTGCGGTGCGTATATCTTCACGTGTTTCATCTTCTCGCTATATTTCGTTCGCTCTACCTTCACCAGTCCCGCATTGTTAAGTTTATCAAGATTGTATTGAACGGTGGTTAAAGGAATGCTGAGTTTCTCTGCTATTTCGGATGCTGAAAGTTGCTCTGACGCGATAGCTTCTAAAATATTCCTTGCCGTGTCGTTAGAAATAATCTGGGATATTTCCTTGGAGTTTTTATCGTTTAACGGAAGGATTAATAGTTTTTCATCCTCCGTATTGGCATTTTCATTCATCCCCTTATTGTTCTCGTTCGAAACCATCATTCTATTTAAGACACTGATTTACACAGATCTACACGGATTTTTTCTTTCTTTTGCCGGGACTGGCTGGCTGGGCTATTTTTAATGGCATTGCTCGTTTCATCTTGTCTGTGTTAATCTGCGTCAGTTAATCTGTGTCAACAATTTATTTTCTTGCTTTTTAAAATAATCTATAACTACGGCTTGATTCGTAGCTATCAAAAAGCTTATAAAGGGTAAAAAACAAACTGGAGTTTTAGGTAATAAAACAAAAATGGAAAAATACACCAAAGTAGCGGTTGTCGTTGTGCTTTGTATATTAGCAGCTTCAGCAGGTTTTCTGGTCGCTTCCTTACCGCTGGGTTCAAGGGGACCGACCGATTACTCACAGCCAAAGCCATATCCGATGTATCCGGAGATGGGAATAGAAGAAACAGCCATGGGAGGAGATAAAGGATTCCCAGTACCGGCAGTAGCACCGACACCCGCACTGGCAGGAAGACGAACATCAGAATCAGAATATACCAATACAGATACCGAGAGAAAGATAATACAAAGGGCTTCATTAAGCATCGAAGTAGAAGACTTCCAATCGAGTTCTGATGCCGTTATTGAGATTGTAGAACGGTCAAATGGGTTTATTTCTGATTCGCACTCCTATGTTACCGATACAGGGCGTAAGAGAGGTAGTATTACAATCAGGATACCAGCAGATAGGTTCATCGCAGTTATCGGTGAAATAGCGTGCGTTGGCGACGTAAAATCAAAACACACATCCGGAGAGGATGTTACAGAGGAATATATTGATCTGACAGCGA
>QEXZ01000020.1 GCA_003160755.1 Methanomicrobiales archaeon | reverse complement strand
GGCTGGTTCGAAGTGAAGTAGAAGCATTTGTAGATGAAAAATACGGTAGCAACTACCTTAAGAAGAAAAAAATCAAGAAAGAGTTGGCACAGACCAATAAAGAGTTGAAGAGGTTGAAAACCCAGGTGGCATCGCTCGAACAAAGAAAAGCAGAGCTGCAGGATAGTTTTGAGGAATGAATATATATGATAAAAGTATAAACAATCACAAGAAAAAATAAATCGTTGACACAGATTAACGCAGATTAACACAGATGATAAGAATCAACACGGTTAAACTAAAATAAATCTGCGTAAATCCATGTAAATCTGTGTCTTAAATATAAGGACGTTATACTTTATATACAAGAGAAGGAGGAATCGCGAAAAATGAAAAAGAAATACAATCAAGTGTACCAATTTAAGATCACGCTGAAGGGAATAAAACCACCAATTTGGCGGCGAATACAAGTCCCGGAAACCTATACCTTCTGGGATCTACACGTTGCCATTCAAGACGCTATGGGTTGGATAGATTATCATCTGCATGAATTCGAGCTGGAGAATCCGTCAACGGGTTTAAAGCAAAATATAGGAATCCCGAATGAAGATTTTGGTGAAGAAGTTCTTCCAGAATTGAAACAAAAAATAGCTGACTATTTCTCTATGGAAAATCGAACGGCAGACTATGTATAGGATTTCGGTGATGATTGGGAACACAAAATACAATTAAAAATTCAAGAGTTGCTAGGGCATAAAAGCAGCAAAACGACAGAAATATATACACATGTAAGTAATAAAGACTTAAGTCAAATAAAAAGTCCCTTAGATAGGTTGTTTGAAAATAAGAAAGGAGGTGGTATAAAAGGATGATTTTGGAACGTTTTGGAGAGAAAAAGTTTTCATCCAGAGGGATGTATATACGAAGTACTTTAGATATACTGCCAAATTGGAATGATATACGAAGTATTGCGGATATACCGAAGTTATATGAAATAGAGGCAATAAAATGGATATGTCATGCAAAAATATAAATGGCATTTACGGCTTTTGTAATGAAAATGTACATAATATCATAGAAAAAATGGGTCAAGGGAGGTTTAGTGATCATTATATAGGAGATGATTTTTTTGACGGTTCTGAGTATCGCATCTTCGAAGGACAGGATTGTATTCAATATCTGCAAGAATATATTCCGTTACATCTACCGCAGATCGAATATGTTTTGAACCGTGTAATAGATGCATCCAGAGAGTTTTTTACTGATACTATCCGTATTATGGATCTTGGTAGTGGTCCCGCTACGGTACCACTCGCATTTTGTAGGTTTTTTATTTTCAGCTACAAACACAAATTTAGGATAACCACAGTTGAGCCATCTGAGGGCTTTAATGATATGATAAACATATTTAAAGCTACAAATACTAATGAATTTGTAGAGATTGTTAAAACTCTAAAGTACAAACTATTTGAAGATAACTTCATGAATGATGAGTCAGTGTTTAGAAGAGGTTATGATTGGATAATAATGGCAAATTCTATTTCTGCGATTGGTAAAGGTCGAACATTTAAACAAGTTAATGGCATATTAGGAAAATTTATTGTTAATGTGTTACGTTATAGTGAGCAAGTTATACTGACAATCATAGAAAGCTCCTCGCAACAGTATTTTTATAGCCCTACGTATTTATCTAGAATAGGAAAAATGGGTTTTAATGACTTAAGAATAATAAAAACAGTATCTTCAATTAATTGGTTTAAAATTAATGTTCCAGAGATAAGGTATTGTAAATTTTACAAAACAGATACTGATAATCCTAAGTATTCACCATGTATTAATTCAAAATCATTATTGTTGGAGTTAAGATGAAAAAAATTATTTCGGTATCTCGTAGGACAGATATTCCAGCATTTTACGGGGACTGGTTTATGAACAGATTGAAAGAAGGTTTTGCGGGCTATATTAATCCATTTGGAGGACAGAAATATATCGTATCTCTGAAACCGGAGGACGTTATATGCTTTGTTTTCTGGTCAAAGAATTACGAACCGTTCATCGAAAAATTGAAGATTATTGAAGATATGGGCTATAAATTCTATTTCAATTACACGATTACCGGATTACCAAATATCTTTGAATGCAATTTAGTAGAAAAAGAGATTGCAATCGATGCCTTAAAAAAAATGAGTCGTATGTATTCACCAAAGCACATAAATTGGCGATACGACCCCATTATTATTTCAGATATTACGGATTACGATTTTCACATTAAAAATTTTGAGAATATCGCATCTACGCTTGAAGGATATGTCGAGCGATGTTATTTTAGTTATGCAATCCAATACGGAAAAGTGAAGAGAAATTTTGATAAATTTCAGAGAGAAAATGCTATAAAAATTATTGACCCCGATAAGAATTTAAGAATTGAGCTTGCGAATGAATTGGCAGAGATCGCAGGTCAATATGGTATTGAGATGCTTACGTGTTGTGGCGATTGTTTGATTGGTCCAAAAATCGGAAAAGCACATTGTATTGATGGAAATATCATCGAGGAATTGTTCTACCAGAATGGTTCCAAATATAGTGAAAAGCCAACGAGAAAAGAGTGCGGGTGTACAGTTAGTACAGATATTGGAACTTATGATACCTGCCCGCATGGATGTATTTATTGCTATGCAAACATGAACAAGAAAAAGGCATACACACGATTTGAAAAACACGACAAAAATGCGGCGTTTCTGGGTTACACCAAAGAGGAATCGGATAAATGGGTAGAAGATGTGAAAAGTAAAGAAAACGAAAAAGGAGGGGTTAAACAGATGAAATTGTTTTAATAATATCTGTCCCACTTCACATAACACAGCATATACGCTGCGGGCTTCGCCCTTGCTCTTCGGGACATTTTGCCTTCAGCAAAACGTCGTATATGCCGAAAACGTTAGACGAAACCTTTATGAGGAGAAAATTACTATGACCATTATCGAAAAATATGAAACATATAGGAAGATCGGCATGGAACTAAATCATAAAATAATAGATACCTGTCTTGACCGTGATGTATTGATGAAATCGGCAAGGTTACTTGGTATTGTTCGTGGCGGTACCTTGATATTTGATAGCGAGGATGAAACAAGCGTTTTAATGGATTTTGCTCTTAACGAATATAGGGTGAACAATAAGAAAACCATCGAGATTTATCGGGAGAAGATAGGCTGGCAAAATGAGATAGAGAAAGACATATTGGATGCTTTACTCTCGTCATATACTTCTCTATTCAAAGTTACTTCTATCTCTGAAGCAGAAAATACATTACTCTTGAATGACATTTTGAACAAAAAAGATAACATAAAGCTAATAGACATTGCCTTCAGTAAAACCGCTATTCTTGGATTATTATTGTTTATTAGGCTCATTCCGTTTAAAGGTTTCAACATGACTTCCGGCGTATCTTTTGTTTTTCCCGGTGACTTAGAAGAATATCTTCTTAGGAGATATAAGAAACTGAGTAAGAAGGTTAAATCAGATAGTGATTCAATTAAGCGATTTATTTCCTTTTTCAGATTGAATAAAATTGATGGCATCGAAGTAAGATATGAATAAAAAGGCTTCGTCTAACAGAGCGTATCCGGCTCATTCCGTTCATTGGATGTATTATTATGCCATATACACCTTTTTATGAAAAGTTCCCGGAAATAGCAGAAAAAGAAACCAGATCAATAATCGCAATTGGTGACCCCGAATTACCCGAAGGAAACTATGCCTTGATTGAACTCTATTGCGACGAGGTAGGTTGCGATTGCCGGAGAGTCTTCTTCAGTATATTTTCCAAAAGAAGAAACGAATTCGTATGAAAAAGAAAGTATTACCAAAGAAAAATTATACTTCTACTTAGGGAGTAGATAAGATGCAGTCCGGAGGAGCAAATTCCACCTGGTTTAAGAAAGGTGCTACGCTTAGCGATAAGTCTGCTCGAAAGGAATTTGGACTTACACAGGAGGAAATTATTGAAGGCATTGAGGATGGCAAACTACACTACCGCATTAATAATGTATTTGGGAACCCATATTTGAGGCTGGTTCGAAGTGAAGTAGAAGCATTTGTAGATGAAAAATACGGTAGCAACTACCTTAAGAAGAAAAAAATCAAGAAAGAGTTGGCACAGACCAATAAAGAGTTGAAGAGGTTGAAAACTCAGGTGGCATCGCTCGAACAAAGAAAAGCAGAGCTGCAGGATTGTTTTGAGGAATGAATATGCCTAACCGATTCAAAATCGCAAAAAGTGGATATATACCTATAAGATAAAAGTATAAACAATTTAAGATAACAAGAGAAGGAGAAATCACAATGAAAAAGAAATACAAGCAAGTGTACCAATTCAAGATCACGCTGAAGGATAGTAAACCACCGATTTGGCGGCGAATACAAGTCCCAGAAACCTATACATTCTGGGATTTACATGTCGCCATTCAAGACGCTATGGGTTGGATAGATTATCATCTGCATGAATTCGAGCTGGAGAATCCTTCAACGGGTTTAACGGTGAATATAGGAAGCCCTAATGAAGATTTTGGTGAAGAAGTTCTTCCGGAATTGAAACAAAAAATAGCTGACTATTTCTCTATGGAAAATCGAACGTCAGATTACGTATACGATTTTGGTGATAGTTGGGAACACAAAATACAATTGGAAAAGATACTGCCCAGAGAAAAAGGTGTTCAGTATCCGATATGCATCAAAGGAAAAAGAGCATGTCCACCCGAAGACTGTGGGGGGATTTGGGGGTATGAGGAGCTTTTAGAAATCATACGAAATCCCGAGCATGAGGAATATGAAGAAATGCAAGAGTGGCTTGGTGGAGAATTTGACCCAGAAGATTTTGACGTGGGAGAGGTCAGTTTTGCTGACCCGGATAAACGTCGCAAAATGGCATTTGGGTAGAAGATGCACATCGCCTGGCAGCCAAGAAAACAGAAAATAAATTATAGACACAGATTAACGCAGATTAACACAGATAGATGTTAAAAATCAACAATGTTAAACTTGAATAAGTCCGTGTAAATCTGTGTCAGAAAACCTGAGCAAAGATTGAAACAGTCTTAGAACTCTGTGGTCTCTGCGCTCTCGGCGGTGATAAATCACGGGATTTTTAGATTGTGCCGCTAAACTAAAATAAATCTGCGTAAATCCGTGTAAATCTGCGTCTTAAATTTAAAACTCTGCGTACTCGGCGCTCTCCGCGGTGGATAAATCACTATATTTTTAGACAGTGCCGTTAGCTCACCTGGCACACGTTTCCATCTTCGTCAATTTCCTTATTTAATATCCTTTCGCCGGAAATCGGTTTGCCATCATCAGCAAGCATTATAGGCACGACGACAATAACCAGCTTGTTCAAGCCTTTTTTAAATCGTATTGCATTTATCTCCTCTGCACGCAGGAGTGTCTCTTCACAGACAACAATGCAATCAATCGCTGTTTCCGTGGTTGCAATACCGTATGAATCGTGTATCTCAATAATTTCGTATTTTTTATTTTCAAATTTTTCGATAAAGTCAATTAATTTATGCTTTCTATCTTCATATCTCCTCGTCTGCGTGGCACGAAACCGATTGGCAAACTCGTCAGAGGCTAATCCAATGTCCACGGATTTACCGATCATGAATGCCGTTGTTAATAACGCTTTGTGCCCCTTGTGCAACACATTGAAGGTCCCTCCAATCGCTACTTTATTGAAAAGCATTTTTTTCCCTCTAACCTCGCCATAGCCATAATTTATGCACCTCTTATGCTAATTTATTATAATAACATATAAAGACAACGTAAGCGTGAGGACGTATGAAAGAGGAGCAGGAGAGACATTGTATCCTATGGCACGGGCTCAACGGCTTCTGCGCTTGCGTTGAATGAGCTGGGGTATATAAATGTAAGTGTGCCAGTTACGGTGCATACGAAAGGCGGGGATTTGGTGGTGGAGCTAAAGGAAGAGGGGGCATATCTTGCGGGTGCTGCGGAAGTGGTGTATGATGGGGAGGTTGTGTTGGGGGCGTAAGAATAATTTCCAAAAAGAATTTTTACCTAAAAGTGAAAGAGGGAAGATTAACGCAGTTTCAAGCGGGAGTTTTTTTTTGACTGAAAGCTTTTTATACCGCAACGTTTAATGTAAAGATAAATTGAAGAGAAAAATGAATATAAAGGTGAGCAGGCTTGAGTGGGCCGGGATTATTCCGCTCCTAACCATCGTGATCAGTGGCATAATTGTCCCCATACATTATATAGCAGAAGTGAGTACCATAATACTATACTTCCTAATAGGAGTATTATTTATCAAAATCTTATTCCAGAAGGTGGGAGCGAATTTTAGAATTAGACAAGGGATGTATAACCTTTTTGTAAAAGGTCCGAGCCCAATTTTAGATACTGGAACTTATATACTTATATATTTCTTCGTCGTGATTATTTTGTTTATTGGTATTTTTCCTTTAACTAAAAACTGCATTGTCTTATATTTACAATCATTAGGGATTGCTAATAATATATTCCTATTGATCTTTGCATTCTATCTTTTTGTATTTTATACTTGCAAAATTGAACTTCAAAGAAGAAGGGATTTCCCATTAACTCGGATTTCTCTTGCTGTTATACTTTTGGATATTTTTATATGGTTTATTTATAATTTTGTAATTGCTCAATATCTTGTGGTATAAATCCTAAGCACGAAACTCTAAATTCTAAACAAACTCCAATATCTAAACTCAAAATTCAAAACATACCTTCCCTTTGGGATTTTGGTGTTATTTAGGATTTGGTGCTTAGGATTTAGGATTTTCCACTCTCTATTGAGCACATTCATAATTTTTATTATGCAAAATAAGCATTTCATTTGAGGGTGTGGAGTGCTTGGAGGCTTTGATTTTATTTTATCTTTATCAAGAACTAAAATTGGAATAATGCGAAGTTTTTATTAGAGGGGATATGTAGAAATAGATGCAGGAAATTTGTTATGATAAGTCAGATAGAAGAAGGGGTACAAAGGGAGGGATTATTATTCCGAAGGATAAATTTAAGGGATTTGTGGAGTTTCAAAGGAGGTGGGGGAAGCACAAACCATAAATAACATGAGCTATTCCGTATAAACAAAAATGGCACAATATACAAATTCCGCTGGTGAACCATTAGCTGTTCAGGAAGAAAGAAAAGAATACGGCAAGGAAAAGCCAAAAGCTAAAGACACCGCAAGATTAATCTGGGCATCCAAACCGAGAAGAGAACCCAGTGCAAAAGATTTAGAATTTCAGACTGCTGAAGAAGTTTACCCGAATATCGTAGATTTAGAAGATAAAAAACTTTCAAGTTTTGTACCCGAAGAAAAAGAGATTTCTGAACAACCTAATAGGCTAATATGGGGCGATAACCTTCTTGTGATGCAAGCACTTCTTGCGCAGGGTTATGAAGGGCAAATTGATTTGATTTATATTGATCCCCCATTCAATACAGGAGAAAATTTTAATTTCAAAAATGAGATAAAAATAGGGGAAAAAGAATATGAGAAAGAATTACCTATTGCCGAAAGACTAACATATACAGATACATGGTCTAGAGGAAAAGATAGCTTTTTGGATATGTTATATCCAAGGTTGCAACTATTACATAAGCTTCTTTCTGATAACGGTTCTTTTTTTATACATGTTGATGTGAAGATTGGGCCATATGTAAGGATACTATTAGATGAACTGTTTGGAGAAGCTAATTTCCAGAATGAAATTGTGTGGTACTATTATAATAAACTACATGATAGTCGAAAAAAAATATTACCAAAAGCTTTTGATGTTATATATTATTACGTTAAAAATAAAAAGTCTGATTATACTTACCACAGATTAGAAGAGAAGAGGGATAAACCCGTTAAAAAATTGAAATATAAAAAGGTTGGTGGAGTAATACAAAATGTTAGGGGCGAAGATGGAAAGGTTGAAACTTATGTACGTGATATGAGAACGGTTGATAATGTTTGGAGACTTCGATGTCTTCAACCAGCTAATAAAAAAGAATGGATTGATTTTGCAACTCAAAAGCCCGTTGATTTGATTGAAAAAATTTTAAGATTAGCGTCTAATGAAGGTGATTTAGTGTTGGACGTTTTTGATGGAACTGGAACTACAGCAATCGCTTGTGAACGGCAAAAACGGAGGTGGATATTGTCTGATATTTCCAAGACGGCAATACAAATTACAAGGAGTAGGTTAGTTAAAGAAAATTCAAATCCATTTATCATTCAAAACCTAGGAAATTATCAACGTCAGCTAATATATGCAAGAGAAATCAAAATTAAGGAGATGTATGACATTATCCTTAAGATTTATGGAGCAACTCCAAGAAAAGACTGGCATGGGTTTGGGATATCTAAAGAAGACAATAAAACACTGATTTATGTTTGTGAGCCAGATAGACCTATGACCGGAAGGAAAGCAATAGAACTTGCTAAAGCGGCAAAAACTGCAGACGGAAAAGGCTACAAAAAATTAGTTATTCTTGCCTGGGATTATGAATATGATTTTGATGATATTTACAAAAGATTGGCAAAAAGTGCAAGGAAAGGAGTTGTCAAAGATGTTGAGTTCAAAATAATTCCCTCTGATGTTTACAAGTACTTGCGAAGCACGAAAGTTGGAGATCTGGAATTGGCAAATAAGATTACATTTTATCAAAAACCCTATCTGAGATTAAGTGAACCTCAAACAAAAAGCATAAACCCCAATGAAGTAAAAGTTGAGATAAAAATTGAGCGGTACGTAGTAATGGATATTCCAGTGAAAGATGAAAGTAAAAGACCTGAAATAGAAAAAATGCTTCATAAAAACTTTGCTAATATGATTGACTACTGGACTGTTGACTGGGATTACGACGGGAAAGTGTTTAAAAGCACATGGCAGGCAATTAAAAATCGGAAAAGTTCTGACCCGGTTCCAGTTCTTGCAGATACTGTCTTGAAGAAAGGCAAAAAATATACAATCGCAGTAAGGGTTGTGGATGTTTTTGGAAATGATGCGTCAATGACTAAAGAAATTAATTTGAGATAAAAATGGCTAAGAAAACAAAGACCGAATTATTCGGTAAGCATCCTTTGGCTAAGGCGATAGAACCCGTAATTGAAGAATGGGCGAATAATAATTATCCCCCCGTGGATGGAAAAGAGATAACACATATTACAAGAGAACTCTTAAACTGGTGGTTTTCTGAGCAAGTGCACGAAAGTGAACATTTTCACATCTGCCAGAGAAGAGCGTTGGAAACAATCATCTATTGTTATGAAATCTTAGACGTACCATTGGTTGAATCTTTATTTGAAGTTTTCTCTTCTGATCTGCTTGATAAAGAGAACCTAAAAAAGGGCATTGAAGAAATCAGACACCCCCGTTTCGGTATAAAGATGGCAACGGGAACAGGAAAAACATGGGTTATCACTGCGATTATAGTTTGGCAGTATTGGAATAGAATAAAACTCAATGACGAGAGGTTTTCCTCTCATTTTCTACTCTGTGCACCAGGAAACATTGTTTTTGAACGATTGCTTGACTCTTTTTTAGGTAAGAAAACTCAAGAAGGAAAGAGGCAACCAACTACTGCCGACATCAAGAGAAGTATTTTTATGCCCGGTGACTGGAGAGATGATTTTAACCTCAAAGTATTTTCTAAGGACGATTTGCAGGAAAGTTCACCAGTAACTGAAAGCCCTTTTGTATTAATTACAAATTGGCATCAACTAATGGACACTACAAAACAAAAAGAAGACACTCTTGCAGAAGATATATTTGGAATTGGGATGAAATCCGATTCCATTTCATTACGGGTTGAAAGATTCATGAATTTTCTAACTTACAATGATGATTTGATTATCATAAATGACGAAGCTCATCATGTTCATAGTGCAATCGATGCTGAGCAAAAGAGATGGCAAGAATCCATAGAACTTTTGAGAGAGGAAATTCATAAGAGGAAAGATTTTGTTTTTGTTCAGTTTGACTTTACCGCAACCCCTTTTGTTATAAAAGGCAAGAGAAAAGAATATTTCCCTCACGTTGTTTATGATTATGGACTCGTTGAGGCTATGAGAGCAATGCTTGTGAAGCAGATATTTATAGAGAAAAGCAGTTTATTATCCGAAAAAATAGAAAAACTCCCCCCTACTGAATTGGATGTCATAGGCCACAGAGATGAGGCTGGAAAACCAATAGAATTATCAGAAACTCAAAAGCATATGATTGATATTGGTTTAGCAAAAATAGAAAAACTTCAGGAAGAATTTGATAAATTGAAGATTAATAAGAAGCCAGTTATGTTTTTAGTTGCGGATCAAAACGCAGAAGCCGATTTAATTACCGATTACATCAAAGAAAAAACGGATAGAAATGGCATTCCCTATGGTGATGAAAGTAAAGGGGAACAAGTGGTAACCATACATGAGGGGAAGAAAAATCGCTTATCTGATATTGGTTACGAAAAATTAAGAAATAAAGTTTTTACTAGCGACGACCTCAATAATCCTACAAGAATAATCGTGTCTGTATTAATGCTAAGAGAAGGTTTTGATGTGCACAATGTTTGTGTTCTCGCGGTATTAAGACGTTCTGACTCAGATTTACTTACTGAGCAAGTTATAGGTAGGGGAATAAGATTAATGTTCACAGAACCAGAATATAGTCAGGCTAAAATAGAAAACTTTCAACAACTGGAAAAGAGGCAAGAATTGATCAACTCTTACGATTTACTTTTCGTTGTTGAACATCCTAAATATAATGAGATATATAGTCAATTAACAGAGGCAGGAGCGATATTAGCCAGTGGTAAATCTATAGAAATAAGCTTAGACGCAAAAAGTGTTTTAATATCAATTGATGAAGATAAAATAGAGGATTATGATATTGCATGGCCGATTACACTCTCATACAGGACGGCCGAAGAAATAAACTTTCAATATTTCAGTGTTGTTGAATTATCCTCATATCCAATATCTTTAGAACAGATTGAACCAACAAAAATAATTATAACTGATTACCATCCGGATACTAAATTTAAGCAAGATTGGGAATTAGAAGAAATAAACTTTTCTTATGCTATATTTCTCAGGAATGTTGTGAAAAGTATTATTGGAACAAGTAGAAGAAATGTTTGGCTATCAAGATATTCGGTTGAATTAGCAGGGATTGTTGATCAATATGTTTCTGAATTTCTTTTTGGAAGACAAATAGATTTTGATGAAGATTCCAATGTCCAACATTTGAGAAATCAACAATTATTTGATTTTGTGGTAAAAGAAGTGAGAACAAGGCTCATGAAATTTATCCAAAACTTAAAAACAAATGATGAAATAGAGGCGCAGTGGACGCAATTATCTGATTTCAAAGATATGAAAGTAAGAATGGAACGTTCAATCCCCACCACAAAATGTCTTTATCCCTATGTTGATTTTCCATACAAAGGAGGATTTGAAAGAACATTTACTGAAGATCAACTTGAAAATGACTCAATGGTTGAAGCATACATAAAGTTAAATCAATATGTGCATGGCTTTTCGATACCTTATATTAATAGTATGGGGTATTTAGTGCCGTATTATCCTGATTTTATTGTAAAAACCAGAGACTTCATGCTTATTGTAGAAACTAAATCCGAAAAAGATGCGCGTACTGATATTGACGTGAAAAGAAAAGCAATGGCCGCGGAACAAAGATGTAGAGATATTTCAAGAGTGAAAACTATTCCGCCCGCTGAGCAGCCAAAGCATTGGAAATATATTTTATTACCTCAAAACATTTATCAAGAGATGGAAGGTCAAAGTTTAAGGGCAATAATCAACAGATGTGAGAGTTATCTTGCTTTATTAAAGATGAAACAAGAATAAAGCGTTTTTCTTTCTATTTTATCCTTTCTTAGAATTTGTACCTTTTAAAACTTTCACCTGAACATACTATCTTCTCTTCTCTATACCTTCATCTTATAATAATAAGCCTCCTCACGGCTGGCTACCCCTACCTCCTTTGATATTTGTTCGAACCCATCATCAGGCATTCTTGAAGAAACAATCTGGGATAATTTGCCTGTTCCACGAGATATGAATCAGTCTCTTCCTTTTTTCTCCTGATAATTTCAGTTGGTAGAAGATTCTCGAATGCTTTACGCAGAATCCATTTCCCTATGACTTCACCTTCGCCATTTGTCCTTGTTCTACGAACCTTAAGGTGAAAAGGTATTTTTGTACGTGATTTCATCAATAGAAGAGTTTGAGGAGCGATATAAAAAGGGGAGAAATATCTCGCTGGCAATATTCTAAACCTTTTTGCTTGCAAAAATGTTTTTGACCATCCTCGACTGAAACCCGTGATACATCGAGAATCCCTCTGCACCCTTTTGCTCTTGCTTTGCATCAAACGAAACATCCTTCGAATATAACGCATTTGGCGATTTTCTACCCACTACTCTTGCAGTCCCCTTCTCCAATCGCACATACACCGAGCCGTTCACCCTTTCCTGTGTCTTATCTATAAAGGCATTAAGACCCTCATAAAGCGGGTCCATGATTAGACCCTGATACACTAACTCACTCCATGCGGAATCAACAAAATCCTTAAACCTCAGCTCGTTTCTCGTTAAGACAAGCTGTTCGAGGTCACGATGCGCCACTAATATTATAGTAGCTGCGGGATGCTCGTAGTTCTCCCTCGCCTTAAAGCCAAGAACTCTATCCTCAATTATGTCAGTTCTGCCAACGCCGTGCTTGCCTCCGGTTTCGTTCAACTTTTTCAGTAGCGAAACGCCCTCCATTTTTGTCCCGTTTAACGAAACAGGAACACCTTCCACAAAGTCAATTTTTATTGTCTGTGCATCTTCAGGCGCTTTATCCGCCGAAACCGTCCACTGAAATATCTCTTCAGGCGGGACGAAAGAAGGCTCTTCCAATTCCGCTCCTTCTATACTTCTACTCCAGATATTTTCATCCACACTCCATCGGTGCTCGGGTTTAAGTAAAATACCGTGCTCTGCAGCATATTTCCTCTCCTCCTCCCTCGTCAAACTCAGCTCCCTCATCGGTGCAACCACATCAAGGTCAGTGGTTCTGAAAACGGCATCAAACCTGAGCTGGTCGTTACCCTTGCCTGTGCATCCATGTGCGACTGCATCTGCGTTCTCTTCCCTTGCAACTTCCACCACGTGCTTCGCAATCAACGGTCTCGCTATCGCCGTCCCGAGCACGTAACCCTCATAGTTGCCATTTGCTTTTATTAACGGAAAGACGTAATCACGCACAAACTCCTCTTTTGCATCTATTTCCCTATACGAGTCGCACAGCTTCGCACCTCTTTCTTTAGCCTCTTTTAGCTCGGTTTCAGGCTGCCCTACGTCCACGGTTACGGCAATCACTTCGTCATAGCCATAATGCTCTCGGAGCAGTGGGATGCAGACTGAAGTGTCCAGTCCACCCGAATATGCAAGCACTACTTTTTTCATTCTTCCATTGTAATTGTTTAGCGGTGAAATAGTTTTAATTTTTGAGTTTCGATATTTGGATTTGTTTAGGATTAAACCCTTTCATGGTTTGCGGGGACGTGGGCGGAGCCCACGATGCTTATGATTTAGTATTTTCTCTAATTAAGCCCTCTTATATTTCGCCTCTTTCATATCCTCCGCAAAGAACACCCCCGCTATATGGCACAGCGGTTTCGCTTTCTCCACATCCATCACGCCCGGTTCTTTCCAGAATTCGTCCTTCACTCCCACTGCCAATACACTTCCCGTTATCCAGATATGGCCATCTAACTCGGTATATTTCTCCAGTTTGCATTCTATCCATGCTATCGCTTCTTTTATCCTTGGGGGGTTCACCGCTTTCGCCTTTTCTTCCGTCAATCCCGCATGTGCTATCTCGTTATCCTCATACGGGTAATCCGTTTCCAGAACGTGCATTAACGCACCAAGCTCTTTCCCTGCCACGTTCACCACAAACTCGCCATTCGCTTGGATGTTCTTCCACGTATCATGTTCCGAATTGCACGAGAACCCGTACAGAGGAGGTTCAAAACTCATCGGCGAATTAAAGCTAAACGGCGCTGCATTTGCTATCCCTCTTTCCGATATTGTCGTAACGACCACTACGGGTCGCACGAGTACTTTCGGATATGCTTTTTCTTCGAGTTCCATTTTTTACACACCCAGTAACTCCTCGCCTTTGTCTATTATAAATCTACACGGTGTAGGGAGTTTATAACTTGCCCTTCTCAAAGCTTCCTTCGCATCGTCGAAATTTTGCGCTTCTATACCTACACTTAATATCTTCTGCCCGGGCTTCACCCGTGCGGCAGTGCCCACGGCTTTTCCAAATGCGTGTCGCATCCCGCTTGAAACTCTGTCCGCACCTGCACCTGAAGCTATTTTGTTCTCACGCAGCACGTGATGCGGATACGGCCTTATTTTCAAGTAAAAATTGTTCCGTCCCACTTCCTGCACCAGGTACCTGTTAGCAAAAATCCTCGCTGCTTCTAACGCGTTATGCCTTATTTGACATGCTTCTTTAGCAACCAAGGACAAAGCAACAGGAAAATCCATGCCCATGCTCAGGTTGCCCATATCAAAAAGCGCTATCTTGCTTCCCGGGATTCCGCCCATATACTTCTTCCGTACATACGCGTGTCCCGTTACTTTCGTGTACTTACGAGCTGGTTTTTTTCCCATGTTACAAATCCATCTCCTTCCCTTGCTTATCTTATTCTACTGTTAGTTTTAAAAACCTTTCTTTAATATAATAGAAGGATAGCCTAAGTAAGGAGTCCTTGCTCTCGCCACTGCTACAACCCATTCGGGTCTCACAGGCTCAACCCCAAGCATTGGCTGGTCAAAACCAGCGTTATTATCTCCTTTAGTTATGTAGCCGGCATGAGGAGCTGGCTTTCCATCTGGCATCTCTCCTCCCTCTTCTACCCAATACATCGCTCTGTGTATTATCGGAGTTGCAGAAGAACAACCGTTTGGACTATATGCAATCACGTCCCCATATTCATCAAAAGACACATAGTCAAGTATCTTGCCATCTTCGTAAGTCACAATGTTTGCACGATGTGGTGCCTGAACAAAAATTAAATCACCCACGTGTATATTTGGCTCCATACTCCCTGATTCTATAGTAAACCCTACACGCCATGTCCCTGTCGCCGCGTATGGCACTGTTAGGGGTATGCTTATTGCAAGAATCACAGCAAGAGCTACTCTTCTTGTAGACAGCTCATGAAGTTGTCCTATACCAACGATTTCCAAGATGAGCGTCCATACCACCGCGAAGACCCCTACGACTGGAATCCAGCCCAATAGACAGCCCGGTGTCGCACCATACATCAATGCCTTTAAGGTCTGCGTTACCCCTTTTCTACCACCAACGAGATATATCCAAATGTGTGTCCAGAGTCCACCAATGAAAACGCCAATTATTCCGAGAATCAACACCAAAATAAACATAGTTACGCCGTGATAAAATACCAACCAACCCATGACACCGCTAAGCACCGCGCAGATCGTCAGAAGAGCGATAAAAAAGACAAAAGTAGTGCCAAGCGTGTCTTCTTTAGAAGCATCAAATGTTTCAGAAGGGCTGAACAGGAACCCCTTTATCCGCTCAACAACACTTAACATAAGCATCACCAAAGGTTTTTAAACCATTCCTAAAGGTCTTTGAACCGTTCTTTGATGATAGAGGGATTTTTTAATATGAGAGAAGGATACCCTAAGTAAGGGATTCTTACCTTCGCCACTGCTATCACCCATTCAGGTCTTATAGGCTCAACCCTAAGCATTGGCTGGTCAAAACCAGCGTTATTGTCTCCTTTAGTGATGTATCCCGCATGAGGCGCAGGCTTTCCATCTGGCATCTCTTCTCCTTTCTCTACCCAGTACATCGCCCTATGTATTATTGGCGTTTCGGAGGATAAACCGTTCCGAAGATATATAATCACATCGCCGTACTTTTCAAACGACGTATAATTGAGCTTTTCACCTGTTTCGTATGTTGTGATGTTTGTGCGATGAGGTGCTTGCACAAAAATCAGGTCCCCTACCTGCATATTTGGCTTCATGCTGCCCGACTCGACGGCGAAGCCCACATGCCATGTCCCCGTAGCTGCGTATGCAACCGAAATTATGATGGCTACGATTACCAATGCTTCGACCAGGCTTTTACCTGCTTCTATCAACGCTTCTTTCATTCTCTCGTTTGCCTCCTGCCCTTACTTAACAATTGACGTCAAACTTGAACTTTTCTCTTTTAGTAATTTTAGTTTTAGTTTTAGTTTTAGAAAAAGAAAAGCATTTACAGAAAAATAAAATATAGTCATTCCAATAATAAATTGCAAATAATGAACCACGAGATTTCACGAGATTAACACAAGAGATGGGGGTTAATAATGGATAAAAACACAAATAGGACCCTGAAACAGGATTGTTACTATTGTTCTCTCGTGGAAATCTGTGTAATCTTGTGGTTAATATTTTTCGGAGTGACTATAAAATGAACACCAGCACTTCCACTGGATTCGTCTATCACGAAGATTATCTGAAGCATGACACGGGTGTTCATCCGGAGACGGCGGAACGACTGAGAGCCATAATACAGAAACTGGAAGAAACGGGAATCGCGGAAAAGCTGCGAAGAATTGTCCCGACAAAGGCATCGAAAGAGCAACTACGGTATGTGCATACCCCCGAATATATAAAAGAGGTAGAAGCGATGTGCAGAAGGGGCGGGGGCGCACTTAGCCCGGATACGCCGTTATGCGACGCTACCTATGAAATTGCGATGCTTGCTGCAGGAGGCGTAACAAAAGCCGTTGATGAAGTAATGAACGAGTCAAATAGCCTGAAGCACGTTTTTGCTCTGATAAGACCACCGGGACATCACGCTACTCCGAACAAAGGCATGGGATTTTGCATATTTAATAATATTGCGATTGCTGCGGAACATTTAAAAAGGGAATATGGCATCAACCGCGTTTTGATTGCTGACTGGGATGTGCATCACGGGAATGGCACACAAGGGATGTTTTTCGATGACGCTTCTGTTTTGTATTTCTCCGCACATCAATACCCTCATTATCCCGGCACGGGATGGATAGATGAAGTAGGTAAAGAAGAGGGAGAAGGTTTTACCGTTAATGTCCCACTGCCAGCAGGTACCGATGATGACGGCTACTTATATGCATTGAATAATATTTTAGTGCCGATAGCTATGGAGTTCAGTCCTGATTTTGTGCTCGTATCCGTTGGATTTGATGCACATGCTGCCGACCCGTTGGCATCAATGAACGTGACGTCTCGTGGCTTTGGGCTGTTTACGGCTCTGATAAAGGGTATAGCGGAAAAGAATGGCAACGGACGAATTGTGATGGCTTTAGAGGGAGGATATAACCTGAATGCCATTGCAGAATCCGCTTTATCGGTTTTCAATTCACTGTTATCCGATGAGAGCGAGTTAAGGGTAAAAGAAAGTGAAATAAG
>QEXZ01000002.1 GCA_003160755.1 Methanomicrobiales archaeon | reverse complement strand
TCTGGAGATTGTCGCCAACGATTTCATATTCCATCTTTACATCACCGCTATTTATTTTATGTCAAGTATATTTAAGTTTATGACAACTCATACTTTCATCGCAGCTAAACACCTAAAATCATCCTGAGCGTATTCCTAACGGCAGGTGCGAGACCAATGACAAGCAGAGCCAACAGAACGAGATTCTTCAGTTCTCTTTCTTTCTCGTCAAATTGCGTATCCAATAAGTATAACACGGGGATTAGTATTACGAGCTTGAGCGGAAACATTCCGGCTGCGGAACCCGTGTACTTTACTATAATGCCTTCTATCACGTGCTTTCCACTGTAACCCAGTTTATCAATACCAATATACGATGAAGAAGCATCGAGCAGATGAGCAGCTAAAACGGCGATGTTCAGCTTCTCTGTTAGAAATGCGATGCCGAATTTCGCTCCAATTGTATATATCACGAGCAATATTATGCCTGAAATGCCAATGACGGCAAAGAGAACCCAGGGTAAAATTATTTCTTCGTTCCTTAATAGAATTGTCAGGTTTACGAAGAGCCAAATCATCCCCACCAGACCAAAAGTCGCCAAACACCACAAACCTGAAACCTCACACCTCACACCTGTACCGTTCGCCAGGGACAACTTTACCGATATTGTAAGTATGGCAACGCAGCAAAAGAACAGAAGAAAATAAATTAACGGTGTTATCAGCAGGTAGCTCAGGGGAGGCGAAAATAATTCCGCATCTTCCATTACCCTCAGGCTCGCACCAACAAAGATGTAAGGCGATACAGCAGCGATAAAAGGTTTGTTTATCTCTACATCGAGCTTCTTTAGTAATTTTAAGGTCAAAAACAGGCACAAAGCCAGTAATAAAGCCCACGTTAGCGTGTTTACCGGGTTGTAGCCTGTGTCATGGGTTATAGGGTGGATGTAGTACGTGTTGACAAATTGTCTTATCAGTTCGAGCATAGTATGTTATTTGTATAGTTAGGTAGGATAAAAAAAAACTAAATTGTTGACACAGATTAACGCAGATTAACACAGATGATAAAAATTAACAGTGTTCAACGTAAATAAATCTGCGTAAATCAGTGTAAATCTGTGTCTTAAATATACGGAAGCTATACATTATATACAACGAGGAAAAACGTAGATTGTTATGGATAACATAGGAAAAGCCGTGATCGTTTTCTCTTTGTTAGGCGTTGGTATTTTATATGGGTTATCTTTAACTTCTTTTGTAGAGCCTCCTTACGTGCCGCTGGAAGAAGTTGCATGCAGAGCAGGAGCCGGAGACCATGAAGGCGAACTTATACGTACAAGTGGCATTATCACCAGCTTCAGTGTCACAGACTACGGGGCTGTCATCACGCTAAAAGGGAACAAAACAGAGCTGCTGATATTTGTTGACACGTCAGACAAGAGCGCGGGGAAATTGAACCTGAGCTATGGAGATGTGGTAGAGGTAGAAGGCAGGGTGAAGACATACAAAGGCAGACCTGAACTCGTAGTCCACGGGGGGCACGGGAATGCAATAAAAAAGTTGAGTGCCGAAAATGAAAATGAAAACGAGAATATTGCTTTCGTATCGCAGATAGCGATGCATCCTGAGGACTATAAAGGAGAAAGAGTGAGCGTTGTGGGCTACGCAGATAACGTGTATAAACACGTTTTTTATCTTGCTGATGAGCACGGTAAACATCTGCTGAGGGTGACGGTGGAAGCAGAAACAGAGGCACGAGCAAAGTCTGACGATGACTCTATTCCCATCTCCGCGTTACAAAAAGGAGATAAAATAATTGCGGAGGGCGTGTTCAGATATGACCCGGGAAATATGAGATATGAGTTGAACTTGATACACTTTTTCTTTTTAGAAAAAATCCTTTAGTAATTTATCTTTGACTTCTTCCTTTTTTGACCACTCAACTACGACAAATATTTCCTGAATGCTTCTTTTGCTGTGAGCCAATAGCTTGAATCCAGAAGGAGTCTCTCTTTGAAATCTCAGTTCTGGATGCCGTGTGCCTCTTGAATGAGAATACGATATCAAAGCAGGTATAATCTTTTCCACTCCTTCTATCTCAGAGATTTGTTCCAAAAGGGGCAGAATGCCCTCTATAATTCCGTGCTTTCGTTTAACGCCATGCTTAATGTATCTGAATCTCGTCATTTAAGATTATTCCAGAACGGTGTCCGCATCAGAATAGGGTGGCGAGCAGAAACACAAGAATCGTACTTTTTTATCTGTGAAAATCCGGTGCTTCTCTTCAGGAAGTATAACCACCGTATCGCCCACATAAACCTCTTTGGACTTGCCTTCTATTTCCATAATCCCCTTGCCCTCCAGAATGTGGTATATTTCCTCAGCAGTCATGTGAAAATGGCGTTTCGTTTCCTGATAAACCGTGGCTTCTGCCAAACTCATCCTCGCGGATTTGTATAATTCCCGTATCTCAGAACCATCCTTTGCTATAAAAGGGCGTTTTGATTCCCGCTTCTCCACTCTTATCTGCTCTGACATGATAATTATTTAGACGTGGATTTATACTATTTTTCACCAAATAATATCATTTTAAAAAGTGAACATGAACGCAGCCACGGCATACGGCTGGAAAAAGAAAATCCTCAGAATAGACCTTTCCGAATCCGAAAGACGAATAGACCGCTTCGTACCTGAACAGTCTTTACTTAATGATTATCTCGGCGGTCGGGGGCTCGGAGCGAAGATGTTGTATGATGCGGGACGTGTTGAAGCGCTCGCACCCGCTAACCTGCTTGTATTCGCTGCAGGTCCGTTAACAGGCACCACAACACCCTCCTCGGGCAGGGTTTCACTGTCCACAAAATCGCCGTTGACGGGCACGATATTCGACTCTAACTGCGGTGGCTCGTTTGGTCCCGCGATGAAAAAAGCGGGATACGATGCGATAATTATTACAGGCAAATCACCAGACCCGGTATTTATAGAAATAGAAGATGACCGCGTGGAGCTAAAATCCGCAGAGACGCTGTGGGGCGAGAACGTAAAAGCGACCACGGGATTTTTAAAACAAAAGGGCAGCGGCAGCAGCAACGGTAGCGTTGCTTGTATCGGCAGAGCAGGCGAGAAACTTGTGCCGCTGGCTTCTATCATTTCGGATGCGACACACGCTTTTGGACGCGGCGGCGTGGGTGCGGTAATGGGCTCGAAGAACCTGAAGGCAATCGTGGTGAAGGGCACGGGAAAAGTGGCAATCTCTGATAGAGCGGAATTTTCAAAGCAAAAGAAAGCGATTAACCGGCTGCTGATTGCATGCCCGACGATAAGCAAAGGTTTGTCGGTTTTCGGAACGCCGTTTTTGGTAAAGATAACGAGCTGGATGAACGTGCTTCCGATAGCAAATTTCAGGACGGCAGAGCCTGAGCCTGATTTCAATCTGAAACCCTTTTTTGCAAAGACCATAGAAAAAGAGCGAGCACCAAAAAGGCGTGCATGTTATTCCTGTCCAATTGCATGTAAAAGAGAGGACAAAATGGATGGAGAACTGCCGGAATACGAAACAGTTGGTTTAATGGGTGCAAACATTCAAAATCCTGATTATGAGGCGGTTGTAGAAGCGAACCGGCTCTGTAACGATTACGGCGTGGATACGATTTCAGTAGCGGGTGTTCTGGGCTGTTATTCGGAGTTACGCGACAAAGGTATCTCGCCTGATGAGCTTGTAAACTTGACGAGGATGGTAGGAGATAAACAAGGCGTTGGAGAAGAGCTTGGCAGGGGTGTGAGCTCCTTTGCAGCATCAGAAGGACGTCCGGAGACGGCGATTCAGGTAAAGGGGCTTTCTCTGCCTTCTTATGACCCGCGAGGTGTAAAAGGGCTGGGGTTCAGCTACGCCACTTCCAATCGCGGTGGATGCCATACAAGGGCTTATCTTGTCGCACCGGAGATACTGCGAAAACCAAAGGCGATTGACCCTTACACACTTGCGGGAAAAGCCGGGCATACAAAAATATTCCAGGACAGGTTTGCTGCGGTTGATTCGCTCGTAGTGTGCAAATTCGCATTCCTCGGCGCGGGTGAGGAGGAATATGCAAACATATTGAGTGCCGTTACGGGTGTGGACTATACGTCAGAGGATTTGATGCTCGCTGGCGAGCGGATATGGAACGTGGAACGGCTGTATAATGTAAGGGAAGGGTTTGGTAAAGAGGATGATATTTTGCCTGATAGGTTCTTTGAGGAGAAGGTAAATGGAAGAGTAATAGATAAAGAAGAGTTTTTAAAGACGCTCGACGAATATTATCGTATGCGTGGCTGGGATGAAAATGGCGTGCCTGCGGAAGGCAAATTGGAGAGGTTGAGGATAAGGAGAAAAAAATGACAATCGACACAGGTCTTTTTGACATGGATGGCACGTTAATTGACTCGTCCGCAGCGATTTTGAGTTCGGTCAAGGAAGCAGCGAGGATAATGGGTTTGAGAGTTCCCGCAGATAAAGAGATAAAGGAAATAATCTATTTGCCAAGTCTCATCTCTTTCAAGATTTTATACCCGGATAGAGACCCGGCTAAGTTCGATTCGGTCTTCCTCAGCCTTATGAGGGGTAAATTCAAACCGATGATAAAAGAACTTCCGAAAGCGAAAAGGACGCTTGAACTGCTACGAGAAAAAGGAATAAAAATAGCAATCGTGACAACAAAGGATAGGGAATCAGCAGAAGCAGCGATACGGCTTTTTCAGTTCCCGAATGACCTTTTGCTCACTGCGGAGGACACCAAAAGAGCGAGACCCGACCCTGAACCGTTACTCAAAGCGATAGAACTGCTCAAGTCTTCAACGGCTCAGGCGTTCTATTGTGGCGATACACCACCCGATATAGTCCAGGGACGAAGGGCTGGCGTGAAAACAATTGGCTTAACAACCGGGCTGTACACAAAGGAGGAACTGGAAAAGGAAAAGCCTGATTTCGTCTTTGATAACGTTGAAGCGGTCTTGAATATACTGTGATCTAATCCTAATGCCAAATAGAAGAAAAGCTTTTATATACCCTATGATGAACATATAATATTGAAACTCATCAGAATAAAAATTAAGGATAACCGAGAAACAAATGATAGAACTTCTTGATACGTGGTTATGGGCTGCATTTGTGGTTGTGGGACTTCTGATGATTCTTTTAGAGTTGTTTATAGGAGTGGAGACCGGTTTTGATCTTGTGATGCTTGGCTCTGCGCTAATATTGGGTGGTCTCCTGACAAGTTTTGCCGATTCGTGGCTTTTAACAGCTATCTGTGCAAGTGCCTTCTGCGCGCTGTACGTGGGCATTGGAAGGAAATACGTTAAGGCGAAGATGAAAGTGGGCGATACAAAGACGAACGTTGATGCGATAATCGGTAAGACTGGAACCGTCAAAAGCAGTATTGGCAAAGATACGAGTGGTCTGGTAAAGATAGGAAACGAGGAATGGCGGGCGAGATCTGAGGAAGGAATTAATATAGAAGAAGGAGAAGATATTACTGTGGTTGATGTGACGGGAGTCACGTTAATCGTAAAAAAAAGAGGGGGATAAAAAAAAATGGAAATAGGACTTGCAATAGGTATAATCCTTTTCGTTATTGCAGTAGTTACGTTGCTGAAGTCAGTGACTACCGTGAGACAGTCTGAGAAGGGTATTGTGGAAAGATTTGGGCAATATAAGGAGACTTTGGACCCGGGCTTGAGGTTCATCGTGCCTTTTGTTGATAATATTGCAGAACGGATAGACATGCGTGAGACGGTCATTGACATCGCACCTCAGGCGGTTATTACAAAGGATAACGTAGCAGTAACCGTTGATGCGGTCATCTACTACGTTGTGACAGACCCAAAGGCGATTAGATATGAGATCGCAAACTTCAGGTTTGCAATAAGCAAATTGGCGCAGACGAACCTGAGAAACCTCATCGGTGACATGACGCTCGACCAGACGCTTACCGCAAGGGATAAAATCAATACCGCGCTTCGTGATACACTGGACGAGGCAACCGATAAATGGGGTGTAAAGGTGGTTCGGGTAGAGGTTCAGAAGATTGACCCACCACAAGATATCGCAGATGCAATGAGCAAGCAGATGAAGGCAGAGAGGGAGAAGAGAGCAACTATTTTGAGTGCAGAGGCATACAAAGAGAAGCAGATACTTGAGGCGGAAGGTGATAAGAAAAATGCGATACTGACGGCAGAAGGTGCTCGAGAGTCGGCAATACTGCGAGCGGATGGAGAAGCGAAGGCGATTGAAAAAGTCTCAAGAGCGGCAGAGGAGTTCTTCATTGGGAACGCTCAGGTTTTGAAACAGCTTGAGGTGACTCAGGCATCTTTGCAGGATAATACAAAGATAGTCGTATCGGATCAGTCAAAGCTGATTAACATTCTCGATATGCTAAAGGAGGGTGATAAAAAGAGGATTGTTCCGATAGAGAAGTAATTTTTTACGCCGGATAATTGTGGTTTGGAGGCTGTCCCATTATGGGACAGTCTCTTAAGAGGCTACCTCACAATTCAAAATCTCAACAAAAAGAACAGAAGCACCAAAGCAAACCCCAATATTAACACCTTCTTTTTATCCATGCTGTCACCGTTGATTTATCGTTTTATCCTTCCCTACTTCATGTCCGAAAAAAGCGATGAAAATGAAAGGGGAAGGGGTGTGATAAGAGTTATGAATGAAGGGATACAAAAACACCTTATTAAAAAAACTACCTTATTGAAGGTAAAAAGAAGTGTGGAGAAGGGTTCTTTTGTAAAGGGTACTGTACTGTTTGTTTTCGATATGTTTGATAACATAATCAACAGTGGACTATCAATTAATGCTCATTACATTCAACGTCTTCTTGACCTTGAGATACTTTTCATTCTTCGTCTTTGGTAAGCCAATATTTTATCACTTAAAGGATGAGTGGGCTGTACACGGAGATGGGCTAATGAAACAATAACTGCTTCTTTGTTCTCTTCAAGTATAGTGCAAACTATACCACCCATATCTCCGGAGTCAAACACTTTGGTTATCTTTAATTCCGTATCCATGCTAATATCTTTCCCTTGTTTACGAAAGAGTTGAGCAAGTTCTTTAGACGGATAAACGGAAATAGGCAAATACCTTTCCATTTCTTTGATCAGTTCCATATTCTTCTCCTTTATTACAACCTATGCTCTTGATTTTTATATAATGTTCCCAGCATATTTTTAACATTTAAACTCGTATTAGCGAAGCGACCATACTGAGACTATGACCGTGCTTTTAGGGGCTATTGCCGCGGTTTCATTGCTTGTTGTATATAAAGTATAACTTCCTTCTGTTTAAGACACGGATTTACACGGATTTTTTCTTTTATTTGTTGAGCTGGGCTAACGGCGTTGCTCTTTTCATCTGTGTTAATCTGTGTCTATAATTTATTTTGTTTTTGTTATAGTCATTCCAGTAATAAATTGCAAATAATGAACCACAAGATTCCACACGATTAACACAACACTTTTTCTTTTTTTTTTAAAAAAAAAGAAAACCTGTGCTAAAAGAAAAAACAAAAAAAGTTTTCTTTGGTAAATTAATAAATAATCTCGTGAAATAAACCCTTTCAGGGTTTGCGGGACGTGGGCAGAGCCCACGATGTGTAATCTGGTGGTTAATACTTTTCGGAATGACTATAAATACAAGGGGATACTCACGTGAATAACAAATTATCAAAAAAGGGCACTTCTGATGCATTATCGCAGAAGAAGGAAACGAAGGGCGTGGAGACATTACTTGGCGACCCTAAAAAAGCCATTATCAAACTATCATTACCAATGATCGCGGCTATGTCCGTGCAAGCAATCTATAATCTTGCAGATGCAATTTGGGTTTCGGGTCTTGGTGCTGACGCACTCGCTGCGATTGGTTTCGTCTTCCCCTTTTTCTTCCTGGCTATGGCACTGTCCAACGGATTGGGCGTAGGTGCAGGGTCGGCTATATCCCGCAGGCTCGGTGCTCGCGATAAGAGTGGCGCAGACAACGTAGCGGTTCATGCAATCATGATAATGCTGTTAACAACGGCTGTTTTTACCATACCGCTTTTCGCTTTTGCTCACGAGATATTTGCTTCGATAGGCGCGGGTAAGACCGTAGGTATGGCTGTAGCTTATGGCCAGGTTATCTTTGCCGGCAGTATTCTTATATTTTTCACTAACATCGCGAATGCAATACTGCGGGGTGAAGGAGATGCCAGGCGAGCCATGTATGCTATGGCACTGGGTGCAGGTCTGAATATCGTATTGGACCCGGTTTTTATCTACACCTTTGGTCTGGGTATTGCAGGCGCTGCTTGGGCTACGCTCATATCGTTGGGCGTCTCATCCATTATCATGCTAAACTGGCTTCTGTTCAAAAAAGATACCTACGTATCGTTCTCATTCAGCGATTTCAAATGCAATAAGGACATTGTTATGGACATCTTCAGAGTTGGTCTGCCATCTTCAGTGATGATGCTTTCCATGTCATTCACCATGCTTGTGATGAACGTCATAATAGTAATGGTGGGTGGCACAGATGGCGTAGCAATTTATTCTGCGGGGTGGCGGGTGGCAAGTATAGCGGTCATGCCGACGATGGGTATCGCTACTGCCGTTGTCTCGGTAACTGGGGCTGCTTTTGGCGCACGCTCCTTTAGAAAGGTAAGTATTGCGCACATCTATGCTATAAAGATTGGTCTCATGATAGAGACTGCCATAGCAGTGGCAACCTTCATTTTCGCACCTCAGATAGCCGCGGTGTTTACACAAGCCGAAGGTGCAGCACATATAGCTCTTGGTCTGACACTTTTTCTCCGGATAATCTGTCTATTCTACCCAACAATATCATTTGGCATGCTCTCTTCTTCGCTTTTTCAAGGAGCGGGAAGAGGGATACCAGCACTGCTTGTCACCGTTTTACGAACGCTCGTTTTGACACCATTGCTCGCAGCCGTATTCGCTTTCAATCTCGAATTGGAATTAGTAGGGGTCTGGTGGGGATTAGTTGTAGCAAATACTATTGGTACCGCAGTGGCATTCTCATGGGCAAGGATTTACATAAGCGGGCTGATGAAAACAACGATACATTAAAATGTTTTTCGATACTTTATCGTACTATATATAATATTTACATAACGAAATGCAAGAACTAATAAAATACGGGCGGAAGATAGTTGATGCAGGGCTTGCACATTCGCATTTCGGGAATGTCAGCAAGCGAGTTGGAGATCAGATGCTTATCAGCACCACAGGAAGTATGCTTGACGAACTTGAAGGACAGATTGTCACGGTTCCAATAGACCCTACATCGCCGGATGAGCTTGATGTGATTGCATCGTCAGAAGTAAACGTCCATCGAGCGATTTACAAGGCGACTTCTGCTCTTGCCGTTTTACACGGGCATTCAAAGTACGCAGTGGTGATGTCTATGCTTTGCAAACCCGGCGAGCAGATGCAGATAGTGCCTGAAGATTCAGAAAGCATCTATTTTCTGCATGAAATACCGGTGGTGACAGGTGGTATCGGCTCGGAAGAATTAGCGAGAAATGCAGCTCAGGCGCTTCGTGACCATAAGGGGCTTGTCGTTCAGGGTCACGGCACGTTTGCACGTGGTGCCACGGTAGACGAAGCTTTTGTTATTCTCAGCTCGATTGAACACGCCTGCATGGTTAAATACTTGTGCGATATGGCGAAGAAATGAAAGAAAAGACGACAAAAGTTTGTCCTATTTGTGGTAGCGCAAAGCTATATTACGAAGTTGGAGGAAAGATTGGTTTCGTGTACCATTGTAAGAACTGCGGTTATATCGGTTCGTTTATAATTGAGGCAAATGAGGAGATGGTTAAGGCGCTAAAAGATGAATATGCTAAAAAACAAGGAGATGAAATAAATGACTGATTTGTTAGAAAATATTTTTGGGACTTTGTTCAGCCCGGCTTCTACGTTCAGGCGAATGTTGGAAGAGAGAACATCGGTGACTATCGCAGCTATCGTAGTTCTAATTGCATGCATTTGCAGCGGAGCAGGGAGCATATTAACGCAAAGCGTGTTCATGTCCATGTTTGCAGAGTTTCCGGGTTTTGAAGAGATGATGTTTTCGCCGAGTGCATCCATGACCATAAGCGTAGTTTTTGGATTTATTCTCTGGGTCGTTATCGCAGGCATACTTCACGTAGTAGCAAAGATTCTGGGAGGAAAGGGTGCTTTCACAGAAATGCTGGTTCTACTGGGTTTTGCTACGCTTCCAAACATATTCCAAGCTCCAATTGGTTTAATCGCCATTCTTTCTGGTGGTTTAACCGGGGCATTCATAGCTATCGGTTTGGGAGGCATTTTGGCGATCTGGGTTTTAATACTGGACGTTCTCGCAATTAGGGAGGCACATAAATTCTCCACGGGTAGGGCAATTGCAACTCTCGTTCTACCATTTGTGGTTCTTATAGTGCTGGCATTTATACTTATAATCGTGGGTATTTTTTTGATTTCAATGCTATAAATGGGGGATTTAAATGGAGAGCATTAAAGCGGTAATGGAAAACAAAAGAAAGGTCATTGCCTTACTCCTATTAGGTTTTTGTTTGATTTCCGTGGTGTTCGGAATTGCCATCATAGCGAAAGGTCCGTTTGATAGTGGTGGCATAGGTGTAGGCGGCGATAAAATAGCAATAATCAATATTGAAGGTGCAATCGTGGGTGGTAGCGGTGGCTTTGGGATATTTGGATTAGCATCAGGTGCAGACGATATTGCAAGGCAGATAAAGCGTGCAGGCGAAGACCCCTCTGTAGGGGCGATTATACTCAGGATAAATAGCCCTGGTGGAAGTGCTGCGGCATCGCAAGAATTACACGCGGAGGTATGTAAGGCACGAGAGAATGGTAAGATAGTAGTGGCTTCGATGAGCGATGTAGCCACTTCTGGCGGGTATTACGTTGCCTGTGCAGCAGACAAAATAGTTGCGAATCCCGGAACAATAACAGGGAGCATTGGTGTTATCTTTTCCCAGTTGCAGTACTCTGAACTGCTTGAGCGGTATGGGATACGGGCTAATGTCATTAAGAGCGGTAAATATAAAGACATCGGGTCGCCGCTTAGAAATATGACCGCGGAAGAGCGGCAAATACTTCAGGAAATGATTGATGACATTTATATTCAGTTTGTTCAAGCAGTAGCGGAAGGAAGGCAGATGAACGAGAGCGAGGTCTTGGAGCTTGCTGATGGCAGAATCCTCACCGGCAGGCAGGCAAAGGAGATGGGGTTGGTAGATGAGCTGGGTACTTTTCAGGATGCTGTTGACCTCGCAGCGGAACTGGCAGGAATCGAAGGTAAGCCAAGCGTGGTTGAATATGGAAGAAAATCAGCTTTTGAGTCGTTCTTCGGCGTATTTGCGAGGGAACTTGGGCGTGGAATAGCGGAAACGTTTTTGGAGAATGGAAGGCAGGGGGTGGGCTTGAGTGGCTAACATGGAGCCAGAGATAGCGGAAATAAAAGCGATCGATACGAGATTTGTCAACACGCCGATATTTATATTTAATTAAAACTATTAAGATATTATCAGGTGAGCGAACATGGAGGAGGTAGAGGTGGTGTATGAGAAAGGTGTTTTTAAACCCCTAAAGGTGGTTAGTCTTAAAGAAGGCTCTAAAGCGATTGTAGTAGTGAAAACTAAAGGAATAGCAGATATACTCGAGAAATTCAGCAGAAAAGTGGACAAAGATGTTCTAAAAGAGTTCTTGGAGGAGAGAAGGTGATTGTTGTTGACACTTCTGTTTTTCTTGATGAGCTCTTCAAATATGACCAAAAAAGGCATGAGAAAGCCAGAATCTTATTTAGACTTATAGAGGAGAAAGACGTTCTAATTGTGGAACCAGAAATATTTAAAATAGAGCTGATTGGGCAGCTTGTTAGAAGGATGGAAAAGGATGAGGCTACTATATTGTATGAATCCATTGTCGAGAAGCTTGAATTCATCAAAACAAAAGAAGTAGAGAGACTCTCTTTTTCGATAGCCTTTGAGACCGGCTCAAGGGCAATTGATACATTTTATATAGCTGCCACTAAAATCGGGAGTGCCCATTTGGTCTCAAATGATAAAATCCAGGTTGAAAGTGCAAGAAAGTTCGGAGTTGAAGCTTATTATTTGCTTGAAGAGTTTGAAAAGGTAAAAGAAAAGATAAAGATGACAGGGAGTTAGTATGAGAATTCTATTTTTTTTATTTCTGGGATAAATCTCGAGAATTACACGAAGTGGTACGGTACGTAAGGCACGAGAAAATGGGAAGAGAACTTGGGCGTGGGGTAGCGGAAACGTTTTTGGAGAGTGGAAGGCAGGGAGTGGGTTTGAGTAGTTCGTTTTTATAACCACGAGATTACACGGAATTACAGAGAACGTTAAGCTAAATGTGCAAATAAAGCACGAAATTGAAACTTTAAAATAATTCAGTGTCGGAGGTAAAATAATTCGGTCAATTGCACGAAGAAATAATTGAAATAGTGCGAAGTTATATATATTCCCGCAAGCTTTATGTCTTATGCATAAGCAATAGAGGCTTATAAATGATAACAGAAGCCGATACTTGTCGTAGGTACGTGCTACCAAAATTATATGAAGCAGAGTGGTCAGATGACCAAATTAGCGAACAAAAGACCTTTACTGACGGTAAGATTGTTGTACTAGGGGATAAAGTACAAAGGAGAAAAACTAAAAGAGCCGATTATATCCTCAGAATATCTAGAAACGTCCCAATCGCGGTTATTGAGGCTAAAGCTGCATACAAAGATCCCGGAGATGGACTACAGCAGGCAAAAGAATATGCTGAGATCCTCGGACTTAAGTTTGCTTACTCAACGAATGGACATGGAATAATTGAACATGACTATATCACAGGACTGGAAAGGAAACTTGCCAGATTGCCCACTCCAAAAGAACTATGGAACCGTCTTAAGGAAAACGAAGGAATTACTTCGGATGTAGAAGATAAATTACTAACACCGTATTACGCGCTTCCGGGAAAGCAAGCACGATATTATCAAGAGAAACACCATATCATGGGAGCGCTGTCTGAGATCGGAAAAGAGAACACCATACGGATGCTTGGTTCGTACGCCATAGCTCGTCAGGTATTTGAAATGCTGGCAGACGCTGAAGACGACGGGGGGTGCTGATCAGATGAATATGACCTTACTGCATCCAACTCCTTTTAGCGATGACAGGTCTAATCCTCATGTCCATGTCGCTGCGGGAGGAAGTGCATATGATAACACGAGAGAGGTTCTCTCACAAATCAACCTCGCTGCTGCGGTCAAAGGCAAGCGTGTTCTTTTAAAGCCTAATGCAGGGCGAATTGCTACTGCCGAATCGGGAATCACAACCAACCCTCAAGTTGTGGCTGCGGCAATTGACGTATTTCTCGAGGCAGAAGCAAGTGTCGCTGTTGGTGAGAGTCCAATAACAGGAGTCAAAACAATGGAGGCATTCGAAGCAACGGGTATTGCGTCTGTGGCCCGTGAGCGCAACTGTCCGTTGATTGATATGGACGCCCGGCAGCCCGTTCATGTGCTTGTCGAAGACGGCGTTGCAATACAGTCGCTTGAGGTGTGCCCTGAAGTGGTCGAGTACGACGTTGTCGTTTCAATCCCTGTCATGAAAACGCACATGCACACAGTTGTCACGCTGGCGGTAAAAAATATGAAAGGATGTCTGTGGCGCCGCACAAAGGTTGATCTTCACATGCTACCTCAAATTGAGGATATGGACGACAAAACTCTTAATATCGCCATTGCTGATATGTCCTCAGTTCTTCGTCCTCATCTATCAATCATTGATGGCACTACTGGAATGGAAGGGATGGGGCCAAGCGCCGGGCAGGCTAAGAAACTTGATCTGGTTGTGGCAGGGCTTGATCCATTCGCAGTGGATGCCGTTGCCTGCTCACTAATGGGGCTGAATGCAGAGGATGTGCCACACCTGCGTATTTGCGCTGAACGAGGATACGGCGTGATTGATATCTCAAGGATACAGGTGAATCCAGATATGTGGCACGATTTTATCTCTCCTTTTGAGCCCCCTCCCGACAACTTATCTATACAGTTCCCGGGTATCACCCTTCTTGATGAAAACTCATGCAGTGCCTGCCAGTCCACAGTTTTGATGCTCTTGAAACGGCATAGGAAGCAGGTGCTCGACTCCTTCCCAGGACAGGAGAATGTCACCATTGCAATCGGGAAGGGACATCAGTCTGTCCCACGCGGTACGCTCTGCATCGGTAACTGCACTGCACAACATAAAAAGCAGGGTGTTTTTGTAGCGGGATGTCCGCCTGTGGCGACTCAAATCCTGGAAATGATTTCCGAAAGCAATCCTGAAGAAAGCCCCGACGTTCAGATCGAGTAGATATATTGACGCACATTCGCAGGGATAACTTCCACCGTGCATTCTATAATTTAATGGGTTATATACAAGTTCTACTTGAAAATGTTTCAGTATTTATATATTCAAAGGTTTGGATTTTTTGGACATGACATAGCGGGTTCGCCGGTTACCCAGTACATGCATCTGTTGCACAAATCACATTCGACGATTGAGTTCAGAAGTCCATTTTTGGATTTATTAACGATTTGTGGGTCGGCTACCTGGGCTCTGCCCATTGCCACCAGGTCTGCTTTCCCCTCAGCAATGATTTTTTGAGCAAATCTCAGGTTAAGGATGTTTCCAGCGCAGATTACAGGGACATCAACAACTTCTTTTATTCCCGCAGCGAGATAAACATACGGTCCTTCTCCCATCTCTTTGGTGGGTGCCATTTTGTTCATGCTTTGATATACACCTGCCCCAACGCTGATTACGTCTATGCCCATGTCCGCAAGCATCGGCACAATCTTTTTAGATTCTTCGAGGGTCAAGCCTCCATCCACGAATTCTTCGGCGCTTATACGACAGCCAATTAGAGTGCCCTGAAGCTTGCTACGCACTTTTTCAATTATTTCTTTTAAGAACCTGGTTCTGTTCTCCAGGTTTCCCCCGTATTTGTCTGTTCTCTTGTTAGAGTATGCTGATAGAAACCCACTTATCAGGTAACCAAAGGCGGCATGGAGTTCCACCATGTCAGCACCAGCATTTTTGGCACGCAGAGCAGCATTAGTGAAGTCATCTTCAATTCGACAGATCTCTTCTTCACTCAGCTCTCGGGGCGTTTCCTTCATCACTGGACATGGGATTGCCGAAGGTGCAACCAGCGGATGCCCGGTTATACTCGAACTTGTCTGCCTTCCGAAATGTATCAGTTGAGCTCCTGCAACGGTGCCATAAGATTTAATCTCTTTAAAGAGCTTCTTTAAGCCATCCACGTGCCGCTCATCGGTTAGTTGTAGGACATTGGTAGCTCCCGCGCCATCCTTAGAAACGGCTATACACCCAACAATGGTAAGCCCGGCTCCACCTTTAGCAATGTTTCGATAAAATTTCATTACCCTCTCAGTAACAAATCCATCCCTGGTTGCGTAATTCGTTTGAAATGCGGGAAAAACAATCCTGTTAGGAATTGTTACGCCTCTAACTTCCAATGGTGTAAAGACCTTCTCAAACATGTATCCCCTTCACCTCCCTTCTATCCTCAAACATCCCTTCTTTCATTTTACGATATGGTAAGCTTCATGATATAAAAACCTTTCGATTTTTTTTTAAAAAAACGTCATTGAATCCGAGAGGAAGTTGCTATTTGAGTATTGTTGTATAAACCGTAGGGCATAAACTTAAAAAGTATGAAATTTGGGTGAAAAAAAACACAACTTATTTATATACCTATAATTATAAACTATACAACAGTGTACACAAAATGACAAATCTAAAGTTAAAAGCACTGTTGAGTATTTCGAAAATAGACCTGAAGAGAGACCATAAACAAATACTTAACGAGATTCTTAATCGTGTGGGGAATGCGATGGGCGCACATTCGGGGTCTATTATGCTCATCGATGAGGAGACCGATGAACTTGTGATGGTTGCTACTTTTGGTCTTCCAGACGATTATATCGAAAGAGTTTACAGCAAGGGAGTGCCCCTCACTACAAGCCCATCTGGAGTGGCTTTGAAGACCGGGCGTTATTATCTGGTGCCTAATGTCTTCAAGGAGCCTCGAGATAAACCCTGGATGGACCTTGGTCGTGAGTTAGGCATCTCGGCGCAGATATTTATGCCAATGAAACGAAAGGGCGAGATTATAGGTCTGCTGAACATCTACATGGCAAATCCCCATGAATTCACAGAAATCGAGATAGCCTTCTTAACCATAGCTGCAAGCCAAGCCGCAGCAGTACTTGAAAATGCCGGACTATATGCCAAAATAGTCAAAAAAAATCTGGAACTGGAGCAAGAAATCAACGAGCGAAAGCAGGTGGAGGGGGCATTATTCAGAAAAGGAGTGGAACTAAAGTCCCAAATCAATGAGCGCAAGCGAATAGAAACTGGGTTGAAAAGATGTGAGCAAAAGTACAAGGAAATTGCTGGTTTCTTACCAGACTTAGTTTATGAGCATATAAAGATATTGAACTAATTTGTTTCTACGACAGGTATTGGGAACACAAACGTTAAAATACTCCTTATTTATTAACAAATTTGCAACCGAAGAGTGTTATTTTCTTCGTATGGAAGCGTGTTCTGCTAAGCTGAACAGCCTGCCTTATTCTTGCATCCTCTCTAAAGTTTCTTTATTCTCCGAGAAACGGGTCTTCGCCGTCATCGAGACAAGTTCGGTCCCAAGAACGAAAATCGCCTGCTTGTGCTCTTCTTTGCTTCGGTGCACCTGGAAAGGGGAGATACCCAGCTCGTTATACTTCGTGAAATCACAGTCCAACCTATTTTCCTCACAATACTTCTTCAACCGCGCTAATAACATATGTAGGTGTATAAGCTCTTCTTTTTTCATGTTCATACGATGTACTTATATAGCGCTCCTCGGGGTGCCTCCGTGAGTTCTATGTAAAGTAAATTGTCAAGAGGGTATTTAAGGTTTTTGGTAAGACTTCCACTCGAGATTATCTCCCTTGTTGGATTTAACGATTTACCCTTCCCTACTTTTTACCTAAAAAGCGATGAGGGTGAAAAGCGAAGGGGATATGAGTGTGCCGAAAACAGGCGGTGATGAAGCCAAGAGGATGGGATATGGGCTCTACCTCACAAGAATCTCTAAGGAAAGTGAGCATGCAAATTTTCGGATGTTCATATTTTCAAAGTTCCTAAATAAGTTTGTTTATCGCATCATCTTATAATAATAAGCCTCTTCACGGCTGGCTATCCCTGCCTCTTTTGATATTTGCTCGAATTCATCATCCGACATTCTCGAAGAAACAATCCGCGATAATTTGTCTGTACCACGAGATATATCCGTCTCTTCCTTTCTTCGCCAGATAATCTCGCCTGGTAGAAGATTCTCAAATGCTTTACGCAGAATCCACTTTCCTATTACTTCCTCTTCGCCATTTGTCTTTGTCTTATGAACCTTAAGCTCAAAAGGTATTTTTGATGCAAATTCAATAATCCCCGGGTCCAGAAAAGGCTGTTTAACATCTATCCCGAGAAGATTACCAAATGCTTCAGATACAAGTGGCTCTTTCTCTTTTATCCTTCTGATCTTATCTCCCATCCTCTCCTCAATTTCCTTTTGCTCACGTGTGAACAGGTGGCGATAACCAAAGAAGAGTTCATCACCGCCGTCGCCGGTCATAACCGCTGAGAAATCCAGCTCCTTAGCGTAGGACAGAGCAGCATACATGGCTACTCCAAACCTGATCAGCATGGGATTATGAGTATTAAGAGCCTTTACTACCTCGGGGATTGACTTTATTGCAGCTTCAATATCGAATATCTTTACTTTAAGTTCCAGTCCAAACGTCTCAGCTACCAACCGTGAGTAATGGATATCCGTGCCATCCTCTAATGCAACTACGATAGCAGTGGGTTTAGATTCAAGGTATTCGCTTGCTAAACAGGCAATTACTGAGGAGTCCAATCCGCCTGATAACAGAACGGCATCAGCAATATTCTCCTTAACGCTGACCTTCATCAGTTCTACCAATTCCTCTGCCAACGCATTCTCATTCTCTGTGGAATTCATGGGTTCTTCATTTTTTACAATAAGGTTCTTTATAAATTTTTGATGAAATCTTCGTCGTTATGGAAGAGTGTTAGCAATGTATGCACCTATTATATAGTAAATAAATACATTTGTTAGCATACACAGAAACAAAACAAAAAGGTCCTTTTTTTCTCTTCCTTTCAAAAATTTCCATATCCACCTGCCTTTCATACCAAGGTACGCCTCAATAGGTGTTCCAATAGAAGCAGCTATGATGAACACCAAGATAGCAAGCTTAAGACTTAGCAGAAACGATGCCATAAATCCAACCAATCCATATAAAGTGTGCTCAATTAATGCAACTTTACGATGTCTATCTGGCACATCCCAAGGATTCGTATTCAGGTTAATATACCAATCAAATGGAGGAAATATGGATAATATCCTCAAATACTTTTTCTTTCTTTCTGTCAAAGAATTATTTTTCATCATCAAAACACGCCTTTATCCTTTCTACGCATTCCTCTACGCCCATTTTCTCTTGCTCCCCCGTGCCGAGATTTCTCAACGTCAATTTCCCTTCTTTCAGCTCATTTTTACCAACGAACACTACAAACGAGGCATTAATGGCATTAGCATGAGACAACTGGGCGCTTAGACTTCTGCTCATCACGTCTATGTGTGTAGGAAAGAATTCTCTCAGCTTAGACACTATTTTTATCGCTTCTTTTATCACATCCACATCCCGCTCAGTATCATTTCTCTCTCTTATCGGCACTACTACCACTCCCTTTCTCTTCAGTTCCTTCGGCTCACCCGCCTTTGCATACGTCTGCTGCGCGTTCTCATAAGGAATGACCGTATCGTTCAACGAAAGAAAAAGGTTCAATCCAAAACCAAGTTCTTTTGGTAAAGCTTTTCTATAAGCCCTTACCGGGCTTGCGGGGTGGTGGGGTGGAACCCCACATAAGAAAAGGTTTGTTGATAAAGGGGGTCTGGCCCCTTTCTTTGGCTGGGAGGGTTGATAAGGGGGGTCTGGCCCCTTATTACTTCATCATCTTACCCATTGACATAGATGTCGGCATTTTCATCCCTTTCATCCCCGGTATTTTCCCGCCTCCTCGTCCCAAAGTCAGACTTTTCATCATCTTTTGCATCATCCGGTGATACTTTATCAGTTCGTTCACCTCCGCAGTTGTCGTCCCGGAACCCCTTGCTATTCTTTTCGTCCTCGACCCATCTATTGTTTTCGGCTCGGTCAGCTCCTCCTCAGTCATCGAATCCATCATCACTTTGTATCTTTTCAGTTTATCTTCGGTAACCTGATACATCGTATCGTCCAAATTAACACCGAGCCCCAGCCCAAGCCCACCTAAAGGCAGCATCTCCATTACTTTCTTCAATGGGCCCATCTTCTTCATTGCTTCTAACTGCTTATACAAATCCTTTAACGTGAATTTACCCTTCAGGAAGTCAGCATCCACATCCTCCGGCTTTAAACTCGCCTCCGCGGTCTCTATCAGTGCCTTTATGTCCCCCATTCCGAGCAGCCGTGAGATGAACCCATCGGATTCAAATCGCTCAAAATCGTCTGTCTTTTCTCCCGTGCCTATAAAAGCCACTCCGGAATTCGTTTCCGCGACGGCAGAAAGCGCACCACCACCCTTCGCCGTTCCATCCATTTTAGTGATTATTATGCCCGTAATTCCAATCGCATCGTCAAATGCGTGTGCCTGTACCGACGCCTGCTGCCCTATGCTCGCATCAAGAACGAGGAGACGCTGTTCTGGATTTATTGCCCTTTTTATATCCTCTATCTCCTTTATCATCTCTTTTTCCAGTGCATGTCTCCCTGCGGTGTCTATTATCTTGACGTCATACTTATCAAATTCTTTCACGCCGGCATTCACGATGCCCATCACCCCCTTTTCTCGTTCAGGTAGATTCGCACCGTCGTAAAAAGGAACGCCTATCTTTTCGCATAGCTGCCTCAACTGCTCCGCTGCTGCGGGTCTATAAACGTCAGCACAGATAACCGCCGGCTTTAAACCCTTCTTTTGATAATACCTCGCAAGTTTTGCACACGAAGATGTTTTTCCCGTGCCATGCAAACCCACCATCATTATTCTCTGCGCCGTTAAAGGAACCTCCACACTCCTTCCTATAATGTTTATCAACTCCTCGTACACTACCTTTATCACATGCTCCCTCGGATTCAGTACTAACTTCTCCTTCAAACTGCGCTCGCGTATGCGACTCGAAATCTCCTTCACCAGTGAAATCTTTACATCCGCCTGTATCAACGCCCGCTGTATGTCCCGCACCAGCTCGTCCACTGTCTGTTTGTCTATCCGCTTCGCCTTCGCTATCTTCCGAATCGTTTCCTTCAGCGATCTGCTTAAGTTATCTAACATTCTTCCCCATCACTATAGTTATAATTGGATTAGTTTTTATTTATCTTTTACTTCAGGTGGACGTATTTTTCTCTCTTCTGTGTGAATCTTGTGTAATCTCGTGGTTCTATATGAATATTAAAATTCCAGCTCCCCTGCTATCCTCGTCCCCATATTTATCGTTACCTCCGCTATATCCCCGCAATATTTCGCTATTCTTCCCAGACTCTCCAGGATAGAAAGAATATGTACTTTGTCGGTAATACTCAGCTCTTCTGCTAAAATCTGCTCATTTAGTTCCTCCAGCTTGTCTACCAGCGTATTTGCATCCCTTATCGTTTCGTTCGCCTCCTTCATATCCATATCTGACAAGGAAGCCCGCGTCTTGATGAATATATTTTCGGTGCGAAAGCCAATTTCTTTTATACGCTTCAACGTTGCGATTCTCAATGCCGCTTCGGGTTCCCGCATCAGCACCGAGCTTGTTTGATTCATTAACATTGCATTCTTCGCTATATTCTCCACGTGGTCGCCTATCCTTTCCATACTCTTCACTATTATCCGGTATCCAAGGCTATCACGCTGTCTGCCCACGCCTATCTTGTTTGCAAGCTCGGGGTCGCTCATCGCAGCCTTTAGCTGCCTCACAATAAGCAAATAAAATCGGTCTATCTCATTATCACGCTCCGTAACATCCTCCGCGAGGTTCCGGTCACCTTTCTCAAGTGCGGTAATCGCATCTCCATGCATTGACACTATTATCTCGGACATGCTCCGAATCGCATCACGCAGCGTAAAATCCTCGTATTTCAAGAAACTCTGAAGTATTATCTCCTTTGATGACTCGCCAACAACCTCCATACCTATCAGCCTCTTCCTTACCTCCTCCTTTATCCGCTTCCGTTCCTCCGCCTCGAAACCCTTAGGAGATAAAAGCTTTACGAGGTCATATCCAACGAGATAATAAGAAATGAGGTATCTGAAGTTATCCTCAAAGCTTTCGTTCTCCGAGAGTTCGAGTTCAGCGGATTTTATTCGCTCTTCTTCGCTCTTCTCTGGTGTTATCAGCAGGGAGTTATCACTACGTTGAATTAACGAGAGTTCGTCTCCATGCTTTATCCCAGCGGCTCGTGCCCATTTTACGGGAAGCGATACGGTAAGTGTAGAACCGCCAGTGAGCTGTACCTTTCTCTTCTCCTCGTTCATCATCACTATAATTCTATATATTGTAAATATATTTATATAAATATCTTGGTGCGATGTTGCATTTTTATTAAATACATTATTATTCTCATATATTCTCATATTAAGAAAGGGTGGTTGAAGATGGAAGAAATGGAAGGGGACTATATCCCAAGATACGAGTATGAACGGTTAGAGAGCGACTATCGGCGGTTGATGAGGAAATACGAGGAGACAGAGGCGTATAAACTGGATTTGGAGAAACTCGTGTCTAAATCACGGTCGCCGCCTTTGGACTGTGGTTTTGTGGTGGAGAAGGCGGAAGAAGGCGCCATTGTTAACCTGAATGGTGCATTAAAGGCTTTACCCTACGGAACGCTAACAGAGATGGAGATAAAGGATTTGAAGTCGGGTAAATTTGTATTTGTAGGGCGTATCCCGGACAGGAACAACCCCAGTGGATTTACCATAGGCATCACGAAGGTGTACGACAGAATGGTGGATTTAGAGGTGGGCGAGATAGAGGAGTTGAGGAAGGACGACGATGGATGGGTTGGAGAAATATCAACTGGGAAAGGACGTGGTAGGCTATATAAAAGGCTAAGCGAAGAAGAAAAGGAAAGGGTAAAAGAGGGGATGAAGGTGGGGCTTCTTCCCGGCACGTTTGACATAAAGAAGAGTTATAAGGCGAAGGAAATCTCCCGCTATGAAGTCACAAAGAATCCTGGAGTGAGTTTTAATGCCATTGGTGGTTTAAAGGAGATAAAACAGGAATTGATAAAGAGCATTATTCTTCCGATGGTGAACCCTGATGACTATACAAAATATGGTGAATGCTCACGGAGGATATTAATGTATGGTCCGCCGGGATGCGGGAAAACGATGTGCGCAAAGGCGTTAGCATCTGCATTACCAAATTGTGAATTTGTGAAGGTCGGAGCAGGAGAACTTTTCAGTATGTGGCTTGGCGAATCGGAGAAGAATGTGCGAATGGTGTTCGAAGCGGCGAACGCGAAATTAGAGGAAGGGGAAAATGACTATGGTGTGATTTTCTTTGATGAGATAGATGCGTTAGCACAGGAAAGGGGCATGTACACGGGCTCTTCCGGAGCGCCTGAGAGAGTCACCGGGCAACTGCTTGACCTGTTGGAGGGTTTCCATGCGCTGCATCCGCACCTTACCGTGATAGGAGCAACAAACAGGCTGTATCTTATAGATTCGGCATTCCGGGCGAGATTTGACAAGATAATTGAGGTTCCAAAGCCTGATAAGGAAGCGGTGTATTCCATTGCCTCTCTATATGCTAAAAAGATTCCTGTTGACCACTACCTGATAAAGGAAGAAGGAGGAGAAGAAGAAGCGCGGTTGCATCTGGTGAAAGAGATTGTCGGCTATATGTACAGCGATAAGTATATTGAGACAGAAATAGGGCGGATAAAGAGGGCGGATACGATAACCGGGAGGTTCATAGCGCAGATATTCAACTATGCGAGGGACAAGGCATTGGAGGAGAGGACATTGCTGATGCTTAAAAAAGGAGTTATCGGCAATGAGGATATGCGAAGAATGTGGGATAAGGAAGGAATCGCAGCGATATTAGATGCGGGGAGCAAGACGAAGGACTTGCAGAAGCGGTATAAACGCATAGAAGAGATAGGAGTGAACATGCGCCATCTGAAGGAAGGATTTGACAAGTTTGTGGAGCGAAGAGCCGAGGAGATATTAACATCAGGGTTTGGCGAGATGCCAGAGGAAGAAACAGGGATGCACTTTTAGGTTTTAGGGTTGAGGTTTCAGGTGTTTGGCTTAAAAGAGGCTAACACCTGACAACTCACATATCATATCCTACCATACCGCCGCCGTAACATGCAATAAAAATGGATTTGAACAAATGGCAAGGGGTAGAGCACGAATTTAGAGTGGGTATAAGTTCAGAATCGCCCGGCTTGTACAGGTATGCGAGATTTTATCATGTTGACGAAGTGATTCACGCACTTGAGAATTATACTTTTTTTGACGGTACGAATGCGGTATGCTCGAAGCTGCGGCGGAGAAATGACGGGTTTTTGAGAAACGGCTCGCGGATTTATATCTGCACGGGCGGTCACTTAGAGATAGCCACACCCGAGTGCAGAAATGCCTTCGAGGCGCTGAAATACGATAAAGCCGCGGAGCTGTATATGCAGATAGGTGTAGAGCGAGCAAATAAAAAATACCGGGAGAAATTGAGAAAAAGGGCAAATGGCCCTTCATACATCCAGTGCTGGAAAGCAAACGTGGAGATAGACAAGAGATATAGCAGGGGCACGCACGAATCCTATGAGGTGGTGCGGCGGAACTTTGTGGGTAGAGAGAATCTGTTTATACCTTTTTTAATACTGCGTAAGATATTTTTTGGTGCTGGCGGTTTTATAGCGGAGAAGGAGGGATTAAAATACGTGATTTCGCCGAAAGCGATGGTTTCAAAGCGGGTTCTTACCGAGTCGCCGTCTCAATGGCCTATATTGTCTACACGCGATGAACCATTGGGCACAAAAGATAAATACCGTGTGCATGTCACATCGGGAGAAGGAGTTCGCTCGGAAGTTACACGGCTGCTCAATAATGCGCTCACATCGTATGTTCTGGATGCAATAGAAACCGGGAAACTCTCGCACGTGGAGGACATCGGGAATCCGCTTCAAACATTTAAAGACATTTCAGCAAATACCGAAGGCGATTGGCGGGTAAAACTGACGAACGGAAGGACTGAACTGGCGGTTGATTACTTAGAGGCGAATTATCTCGCGGTGATAGAGGAGCTGTTTGATGAGCGAGAGACGTCCTACTGGGACAAATACGTTTTGGAAACGTTCAAGAGGCTTTGTGATAAGTTCAGGCAGGGATTGCTTGAAGACCCATACGTGGTGCGGCGTTTAGAATGGGTGATGAAATTATGGGTGATAAAGAACGAGATAAATAATTTTGATTATAAATACACATCAAAAGGGAAATTCGATTATCGGAGCATCTACACGATGGATGAGGAGATAGAGAAAGAGATAGCGGCTTCGTTTGATTTCACCAATCTCTGCGATTATGACTTATATGAGCGCATAGCGGATAAAATAGGCGTTGAACGAATATTAACGGAAGAGGAGATAGGAGAAGCGTTGTTATTTCCACCGAAGGATTCAAGGGCGGAGCTGAGGGTAAGACTTGCATCAGAATTTGGGAATGCGGCACTGAGCTGGAATAAGATAACGATAAACAGAGAGCCAAAGATAAAGATAGATATGGGTAGACCAACGGGAGAAGAATATACGCGGATGTTTGAAAGGTATCCAGAACTTGCGAGGATGCCGAGCGCGGTGGTAGTGTTTTTGCGTGAACGGAGGCGAGGTGAGGCGACAAGGCAGGTTCTTGTGCGGCTTCTGGCGGAGGAAGAGGATATAAGGGGCTGGGAGGAGGAGATAAGCCGCGAGATAAGGAACAGAGTAGTCAGGAATCCGTATTTAGATTATTTGCTGTATTCTAATAATAAGACGTATAGATTCGATGAACTGGATGGTTGGAATGAGGACACGATAAAGAAACGGTTAGAAGAGATAAGCAGGGAAGAGGAGGAAAGCAGGGGCGAGGAAGAAGAGATATAATGGTTAATGAAAACGGAAAATAGGATAAGAGGGATAGAGCAGGAATATCCGTTGAGTATAAAAGTAAGTTTAAACCCGTCTTTGCTCGTTAACGCTGCGATTCAAGGTTTAAAACGAAGAAAATTTTCACGCGATGTGAACTGGGACACCGCTACCGAGGTATCGCAAGAGGCGCATGAATCGAAAATAGCTTCTTCGTTTGGTGAAAACGGCTGCCGGATTTATAACGATATGGGGCATCTTGAAATATCAACACCTTCTTACAACAACCCTTTTGATGCCGTGGCATACGACAAAGCATCCGAGATATATGCTTTTATGGGGTCAAAAGAGGCGAGTCTGGCGTTAAAGAAAAAAGTTGTCGTCCATAAGAATAATGTTGCGAATTTCTTCAGTCGCTCTGGTGCGGTCGCTGGTGCTGGTGCTGGCAGTGCAGGTGCGAAAAGAGTAAAGACCAATACGTACGCTACACATGGGAATATACTAACAAAAAGGGCAGTATGCAGGGATTGGAGTCGTGTAGAGAAGGCGCTAATACCCTGGATGGTTACAAGAATACTGTTCACCGGGGCAGGAGACGTTGTTTCCGGAGATACCATAGGTAAAGAAGGAGTGAAGTTTGTTATTTCGCCAAGAGCGATGTTTGTTGTTCATCCCTCCTCTCTTTCGACCACAGCGGGCAGAGGTATTCTGAACACGCGAGACCAGCCGCATGCTGCACGTCAATACTGGCGACTGCACGACATACATTACGAAGCGCTTCGTTCGGAATACGCGATTTTCTTACGTGACATTGCACAGGCGATGGTAATCAGTGCATTTGAATTGGGGTTTCTGAACGATGCTCCAGAGATAGAAGACCCTGTGAGAACGTTCAAAAAGATATCAGCAGATACACAAGAATGCGAGTGGAAGTTAAAGTTGAAGAGCGGCGAGTCCACGGATGCCGTTTCCATTCTCCGGTTTTATCACGAACGGATAGAGGCGATGTATGAAGAGATGGGGGAGGAAAAAGAAGACCAAAAATGGGCTGAAATAGGGAGAAAAGGCTTAAAAGGAGTGATAGAGGACTTAGAAGCGCGACAGCTCGAAAAATACGTGGATGGGATTGATTGGGTGACGAAATTGGCATTGCTTGTGAATTATGAGCCAAAAAATGCTGCTGAAGGAATAAGCGTCTGTAACCAATACGCACTGGTGGACGAAAGTGCGCTGTACGACATTCAGGATGACGAAGACAGCCTGAAAGGCAGTTGCCTTTACAATCCGAAGGAGTCGCGGGCATTCGCAAAGCGAGCATTGCCAGAAGTTGATTGGGGGGCTTTATCGGATAGGGTGAAATACGCATTGCGTAATGCACCCGAACAGACACGGGACTTTTTCAAGGTTGAAATGTTGAGAAGGTATGGCTCGCATGTGCGAAGTGTCAGCTGGTCGACGATGGTGCTTGATGAGGCGAAAATAATGCTAGATGAGCCGTTTATGCTGAATAAGGAAGAGATAGGGACGAAAATGGTGGAGGGAAAGCAAATAGAGGATGTTCTATCCGCTGCAAAGGAGTTGTATCCCGATAAGGTAATCTTTTAGTAGTGGAAGATTTTATTATAAAGAGAAGATAGTTTAGTAAAGGGTTTTACGAAGCAAAAAAGTGTTAGGGGGTTGAGTTAAGGTGGACGAAAACGCATTGGTTTTTGAAGGAATGGAAGAGGAAGGTGAAGAAGAGGAACTAGAAGAAATAGATGAGGACGACGGGTACTTAAAAGCGGAACAGAAGGAATACGGCGGCGCGGGAAAGGAGAAAGAGATGACGAACCTGATGGAACGGTTGAAGAAACGGGAGAAGAAGGAGAAAGCCGCCGACCTCGTGAGTAAGTTAAGAGGGAAGAAGAAGGCGAACAAGAGGATAATGCCCTATGAAATATATGCAACTTCAGGAGAATAAATACTAAGTACTAAACTCAAAATAAGCCCCTGCTGGGCTTGCAGGGTTACTGGGGCAGAGCCCCAGTCTAAACAAACCTTTCTTTTGGGTTTTTGGATTTTTATTCTACCAATGGAATATTCAATACTTGACTCGTTGCTTGATGTAAAGAAGCAGAAAATAGAAGCATTCTGTGAGGAGCGGCTGAACGCAGGAAGGAAAGCGTATGAAATCACAGAAGAAATGACCGAAGGCCTGAAGGAAATAGGGCGGGGATACAAGGAGATATATTTCGACGCCGAGCTGATGGTTTCGGGCTGGAATGCAAAGAAGCTACTGCAGCTACTCAAGCAGCCGCTGTTGCAAGAGGAGCTAAAAGAGGGCGTAAAAGAGCAGCGGGACAAGATAGGAAAAATCGTTATTGGGACTGTCAAAGGGGACGTGCACGATATAGGCAAAGAGATAGTCAGTATAATGCTATCTGCTGAGGGTTTTGAGGTCATTGACCTGGGAACCGAGGTTGAAAAGAGCAAATATGCAGAAGCAGTCGCGGAAACGGAAGCCGACATTGTTGCAATGTCCGCATTACTCACGACGACACGTGAATACATGGCAGAGGTCATACAGTATTTCAGGGAAGAAGGTCTGGAGGTAAAGATAATGGTTGGTGGTGGTGCGGTAAGCGAAGATTATGCAGACGAAATCGGTGCCGATGCCTATGGTAAAGACGCCGTTGATGCCGTCATGAAAGCGAAGGAGCTTATTCTTATTGGATGAGTGAATGGCGAAACAAAAGAGCCAGCTAATCGTTTCAGGAACAATTGTATATGGCGATGACTTTGAGGATAGGACGGGGTATGTGGTAATCGAAGGAGGCAAAATAAAAGAAATTGGCGAAGGGGGGGAGATAGAAGCGGATGTGACGGGTATTGTAATTCCCTCTTTCGTCAATGCACATACGCACATCGGCGATTCAGCAGCAAAAGAGCCCGATTTTATGCCGCTGGACCGGTTAGTGGGTCCTGGGGGCTATAAACACAAAATATTAGCTGAAACATCACATAACGAGCTTGTTTCTTCGATGAAGGACAGCATTGAGGACATTTTTGCTACGGGAACAGGACTGTTTGCAGATTTCCGAGAAGGCGGTGTTTTGGGTATTAAAGCACTAAAAGAAGCTTTCGATTCGGCGGAATGTCGAGAGAAATTGGATATGAAAATATTTGGCAGACCAGAAGCGGGAACGGAAACGGACGAATTACGAATTACGAATTACGAATTACGAATTTTTGAATCGGCGGACGGAATAGGCATGAGCAGTGTAGCGGACTACCCGTGGGAAGACATGAGACGTTTAGCGGCGGAGACAAAAACAAGGGGGAAAATGTTCGCACTTCACGCGGGTGAACGAAATGCAGAAGATGTAAAAGGTGCGATAGAGCTTGAACCTGATTTCATCGTACACCTTACAAAAGCATCGCAGCAAGATTTCGAGAAGATGCAGGACAAAAACATAGCGGCTGTCGTTTGCATTCGCTCTAACCTGGTGACCGGGATGGGGCTGCCGCCTTTACGTCAGATGCTCGAATCAGGATTAACGGTGGGTGTTGGCACGGATAACGTAATGCTCAACTCACCTGACATGTTCTCTGAAATGGAATTCATTTCCAAGATTTTTCGTAAGCTTGATGAACGGAAAGTGCTGAAGATGTGCACGCTTGATTCCGCAAAGGTGCTGAAAGAAGACAAATTCGTGGGTTCGATAGAGGAAGGAAAAACGGCGAATTTAGTGGTGATTAGAAACGATACACCAAATATGAGAAACGTGAGGAACTCAATAAGAGGTGTGGTGAGAAGAGCGACACGAAACGATATAGCGGCGGTGATATATGAAGGGGGGGTTGTGAAATAACTGGGGATGTTTTTAATAAACAAAAACACAAAAACAAATTTAGGTGAGAAAATAGAATATAGGGAAATCTTAAGAGAATTGGCAATGGGGGAATAGGATGCAACTTCGGACAACACAGCATAAAAGGTCCGCTCTCGCTCACCCAAATTTTTGCTCCGCAAAAACTTCTTTTATGCCGGGGACATTAAATCCAATTTTTGTCACCTAAAACCGCTCGCGCTAACGCTACTACCACTTCCTTTTAATTGGCGCCTTTGTTTAGAAATCAGGAGTTTGCGCTAACACTCGGACACATTTTTGCTTGCTTAAAAACGGAGTGGGGCAATTATTATGGGGGGATATTTGTTGAAAAACTTTATTTTTTTCTATAAAGATAAACTATTCTTTTCCAAGAAGATTCTTAACGTCGTTAACTATGTCATCGATTGAATCAGATGTTTTTGCTAGTCTATCTGCAAATGAAGGACTATACTCTAACAGATCATCTCGTGATATATCGTGCCATATTGGCAAAATAACCCTTTTACCTTTAATCTCTTCAGCGAACAATCCATCCAGTTCATGCTTTGTCCATGTCTTTTTCTTGTTTAAAAAAGCCTTAGAAAATATTACGATACCATATCTAGAATTTACCAATCCTTTGTCGATTGAACCTCTTAAGCTATCTCCCCACTCTAATACAAAGTCATCATACCACACTTTAACCCCCGCCTCTTTAAGAGCCTTCGCTAATGGTTTAACAAAAGACTCTTTGTCTTCGCTTGCATGGCAAATAAAAACATCGAAATTTTTACTTAAAGACTTATTTTGTATTTTTAGCGGTATCACTTTTTTATTTGGCTCATATGAAATTATAGCATCCTTTATCTTTTCATTGAAAGGATATCGGTTGTGCAACCATTCTAGGTCTTCTATAGACCCAATTTCAATAAGTCTTTTTTTGGCCTTGCCGTTATAAGGGTTGTTTTCTATAAACCTTCTTAATGCATGAGCGTTACTTTTCTGTATGAGACCTTCCTTTATCTCTTCATTGAAAGGATATCGGTTGTGCAACCATTCTAGGTCTTCGATAGACCCAATTTCAATAAGTCTTTTTTTGGCCTTGCCGTTATAAGGGTTGTTTTTAATAAACCTTCTTAATGCATGAGCGTTACTTTTCTGTATGAGACCTTCCTTTATCTTTTCATTGAAAGGATATCGGTTGTGCAACCATTCTAGGTCTTCGATAGACCCAATTTCAATAAGTCTTTTTTTGGCCTTGTCATTATAAGGGTTGTTTTCTATAAACCTTCTTAAATGCATAGTGTTGCTCATATGATACACCCACATAAAAAAGATATTTTTAGGATAATATAAAATTTACTAAATACGCCCCTTAAATTTTTAGTCCGCTTCGCAGATTTGTCATATTAATAAAGCAAGCAAAAGATACGGTGCCAATCCGCTTTCCTGTGACAAAAAACTCTTCGGTTTCCCTTCGGGACGTTGCACTAACCTCGTCCTCACTTCAGTTGGAGAATTTAACTGGGCTTACGCGTTTTCGAAACCTTACAGTTTTCTCCACCCAAATTTTTTCCTTCGGAAAAAGCTTCGTTCAACGCAACATGTTATACGTAATTGGCCTCTGGGGCATTAAACTTTTACTGAAGAAAGACAATAATAAAGCGTATAAAATGAACATCAACCCGCTAAATGACTTTCTGCAGAAAGAGAACATTTTTGCAGTCGTCGGCGTTTCGAGAAACCCTGCGAAGTACGGGCATCAGGTATATAAAGACCTGAAAGAAGCAGGTTATGTAGTTTACGCCGTGAATCCGAATATTGACGAAGTCTTAGGTGACCGATGCTATCATTCGTTAAGCGAACTGCCTGAAAAACCTGATGTCGTTGATACCGTAGTCCCACCAAGCGTAATGGAAAAGACAGTTGAGGAATGCAAAGAGTTAGGAATAGAGAGGGTATGGGTGCAGCCCGGTTCAAAATCCGAGCACGCAATAAATTTTTGCATGCAAAATAACATAAAAGTAGTGCATGATGTATGCGTAATGGTAAAAAGGAAGGAATAGGCAATCCCGCAAAAAATAAAACTTTTTAGGAAAAAGTTTTACTCTTTATCTCTTTCAGAACGTCTTCAAAAGTGCTTTTCCCCGCAACCAGATCCACTTTCATGCCTGCTTCGCAAATGGTTTCAGCAGTCAAATCACCAATAGCGGCGATTTTAGCGTGTTCTAAAACCTCAAAGATATTTTCTTTCATTCCAAATTCTTTGGCAAGCCCCAAAAACGTTTTAAACGTTAAAGAACTCGTGAATATAATATAATCAGGGTCATAGGCTACGAACTCCGAAAACAGCTCTTTCTCTTCTTCGGTATCCTTTATCTCTACTTTATATATCTGGATGTCCTTCACGAAAGCACCTTTTTGACGTAAGAAGTCCAGAATGTCCCGACCACCTTCGGCACTCCTCAGGAAAACGATTTTTTTATTTTCTGCATCTCCTCTCTTATCCATTAGCTCCATAAGCCCTTTTGCGCTGTATTGTTCCGGCATAAAGTCAACCCGCACACCATGTTTCTCGAGTTCCGAACCCGTAACCGGACCAATAGCGCATATTTCGATAGCCGCGTCCAAAAGCTTCGCTTTCAAGTCAAATTCACCTTCGCAGATGCCGAACGATTTCTTTACGCCGTTTAGACTTGTGAAGACGACTATGTCCACGCGCTCATTAAAAACGTCCTCTACCTCCTTCAATGCCTCTTTTCTATCTACCAGTTCAAACAGGGTAAAGCCGAAGAAATCAAAACCGTATCTATCCGCTTTTTCTTTTGACCGTTTAAGCACGTTCTCAGGTCGAAAGGCTACTATTTTCTTTTTCATTTTGGATGCCTCTTTTTTAAATATAATTTTATATAATTTAGAATTGTATTTTGTATTAGTAAGAATCATGAAAGTTGTTCAGACCAAATTGGAGGAGGAAGAGTATACTCTTTTGAAAGAATGGCTGAAAAAAGAGGGTAAGAGCATAGAGCAGGGAATCAGAGAAGTAATTATCGACACTTTAGGCCAGAGAGCGAAAGTTTCTTCTAAGGACACATTTTTTTTAGAGAGGTCGGCAAGAAGTGGGAAAAAGGACGTGAGCAAGAGGCACGATGAATATCTCTATTAGCTTTGTGGATACGAGTGCTTTCTACGCTTTGGATGACTCGGATGATGCAAGCCATGAAGAGGCGATTAAGATCCGGCGAGCTATCAGGAATGGCAAGCTTCAAATTAGAAGGCTTTACACCTCTGATTACATCCTTGACGAAACATTAACGCTTATAATGATGCAGTTGGGGCATAGTCAAGCGATAGATTTTGGTGAGCGGATAAGAAAATCTAGGATAGTGAATGTTGTGAGGATTTCCGCAGAAGTCGAAGAGAAGGCATGGGTAGTATTTAAGAAGCATAAAGATAAAAGATATAGTTTCACGGATTGCACGAGCTTTGCTTTGATGGAAGAGTTTGGGGTAAAAAATGCCTTTTCTTTCGATCGGAACTTCGAGCAATATGTTTTTTCACTTCTCCGGGTGTAGAATCAACTTCTCCCGCACATTAACCACATCGCCAACTACAATCACCGCCGGCGGCTTCACTTTTTCTTTCGCTGCTACTTCCACGATGTTCCCCAGCGTTCCAACCACAATCCTCGCATCTTCAGTAAACCCTTTTTCAATCACCGCAACAGGCGTTTCGGCACGCAGTCCATGTTTCAAAAGGTTGTCTACATTTTTAGCAAGATTTCCTACACCCATCAGAATGACGAGCGTGCCCGTCAAATTCGCAATCGCTTCCCAGTTGATGCTATCAATTTCTTCTTTCTCTTCCATTTCGTGTCCCGTAATTACCGTAACAGCAGAAGAAATGCCGCGGTATGTAAGCGGAATGGAAAAATAAGCAGGTGCGGCAACCGCCGATGTTATCCCGGGCACCACATCAAAATCAACACCATGCTCTCTGAGAAACACCGCCTCTTCGCCACCTCTACCGAAAATATAGGGGTCTCCACCTTTCAATCGCACTACCTTATCGTATTGTTCCGATAGGTCAACCATGAGCATGTTTATCCCATCCTGCGAAAGTTTATGCTCCTTTGCCGTTTTTCCGATGTCAATGACCTTCTTACCTTCGGGAATCAGCTTCTTCACGCCGAAAACCAAATTGTCAACTAATACCACGTCAGCTTCTTGTATAAGCCGATATGCCTTCAAACTTATCAGTTCCGGGTCCCCCGGTCCTGCACCCACGAGATATACTTTTCCCATTTTTGTTGTATAATAACTTCCTTCTATTTAAGACACAGATTTACGCGGATTTACGCGGACGTATTTAAGTTAAAGATTGTTGATTTTTATCATCTGTCTGTGTTAATCAGTGTCTATAATTTATTTTTTTGTCCTTCTACCTATCCTATTATCTGTTTTTACCCCCTGACGATAATCTGACGATAATCTGACGATTGTTTACATTATGCCAGTTCATAGTATATCCCCCTCCCTTTACCCATCCTTTTCACCAATTTATTTTCTAACAGTGGTTTGAGGTCTCGGTTCGCAGTGTCCCTACTAACTTTTTTATCGAACATTTTCTGTATCTCACTGATAGTAATTCTCGGATTAGTCTGAAGATACTTGAGAATCTTCATCTGTCTGTCGTTTAAGTATATTTGTCCTCGTTCTTCTTTTAGCAGTCGATCCAGACTCAGGTCTAAAATCGCTTGTTTCACACGACCCATACTTACTGCGACGCCTTCCATAAAATATTCTAACCATTGTGTGCTATTTATTGTTTGTGGGTCAACGGTTTGCAGAGCTGCGTAGTATCTGCTGCGTTCTTCATTATAATAATCATCCAACGCAAAAAAACGTTTCGTGTCAAAACCGTGGAGGTATAGAATCAACGTTGCCAGTGCCCGCGCGGTCCTGCCATTACCATCTACAAATGGGTGTATCCGAACGAATTCGTAATGTGCAATCCCGCTCATCAAAACCGTGTATAATTCTTTTGCTTCTTTACTGTTTAGCCATGCAACAAAATCGTGCATTAAAGCGGGCACTTGCGATGCTTTTGGTGGTTGAAAGGTTACTCTTCCCAGACCGTTAACCACCGCTACCTCCACTTTTCGATAGTGTCCAGCTTCTGAATCCGTAAGAATCCCCCGGGTATTTAGCCTGTGTATTTCCAGGATTATGTCTTCAGTAATCTTATCAACGCCCTTCTCTCCTAACTTGTCTATGTATTCCAGAACCTTCACATAGCCCAGGACTTCCTTTTTGTCCTTTTCCCATGCCGCTATGTCTTCACCCCGGAGCAGCCTATTAACCTCTTCCATTGTGAGTCTGTTCCCTTCGATACTCGTAGAATGGTGCGTCATTTTTAGAATTGCTTCTTTTCTCAGTTTGACTTCCCATTTAGGGAGCAGCGGTGCGTTAAGTATGACCTCACGAGAAGCAGAAATATCTGCTATGTGGTTGAGGATTTTGTTAGTAATAGTAAAATTTGGACGGAACATGGTGGATACCTCTTGCTTTTAAATACTAAAACAGCGTTATAAATAAAACACCAAAAACCATCACGATTGCACCCACTAATCGCGCTCTTATACCCTTCTCTTTAAATATCAGGTATCCAAAGAGAACGCCGCCGATTGCACTCGTTCTTTTTATTGATATGACGTATGCTACGAGGGTTAAACTGATTGCGGTCATCTGACATACGGCAGTCAAGCCTCCGAACAGCCCGAGTTTAAGCAAAGCACGCCAATTAGCACGTATCTGGGCTGTTTTCCTGTTCCCTCTGAACGTACACAGCGGTAACATAAGTAGTGCAACGTAGGTATCTACGGCGATTACCCAAAAGAGAGGAGACGAATTTTGCAGTCCAATCTTGTCAATGTTAGCGGTTATACTCCAGATGAATGCCACTACCAGCATAAGTCTTGGACCTTTTTCTTTTAGCAGTGCTTTAAATGGGGCAAAGTATCCATATCCATGAAACTTTTTATTTATGTTCAGCAGATACGAACCCGTAACAATCAGGAAAATGCCAATAAGTCCAAAAATACCGGGGAATTCTCCAACCATTAAAGGCGAGGTTATTAAAAGAAATAGAGGCGTAAATGTAAGCATCGGAACAGTTATGGACAAATCAGATGTTTTGATGGCTTTCATGTACAGAACAAGTGTAAAGGCATATAGCGTGCCGCCAGTGACCAATGCCAGCCAGAACCGCTCGCCGAGAGGCGGGATTTCAGTAAAAAGCAGTATGGGTAACAGAAATGGCAGCGCAAAGAACGGTAATGACCATGCAACCACGTATTCGTCAATGTCTTTCAGGCTTTTCTTGCTGAGGACGTCTTTCGTTGCCTCGAAGAGTGCCGTTAAAAATGCGAATATGAACCAGAGCATGATTAAATTATAAAACGATTATTTTAGATTTTTTATTGTATATTATGTATGCCCTCCTTCTATTTGAGACACGGATTTACACTGATTTACGCGGACTTATTTCAAAAAATATTTGCATTCACCACCTTTCCACCCTCCTTATCCAATCCCGGTATGGACGGGTGTCAACCTCGCCACGAGCGTAAGCGTCATGCCACCCTCTCGGTACTGACATCTCCGCATACAAACGCTGTCGCCACGCTTCGAGCAGAGTCCGATGCCGACCCAAAAAATCCGCAGCACATACGACCTTGTGCCCCGTCGTGGATGATACAGATACCGACAACTTATCCAGCCACCGACTTCCTGCTTTGGAACGCATCAGATGATGGTCAAGGATTAAAGTGTCAACCCCTTGAGCAAGCCGCACGGCATTACGCCAGGCGGTTTCACGCTGCCTCTGTGAAAGATGCGGTAAGTAGAGAGGTGGACCGGAAGCCAGCACAATCGTTGGCTGCCAGTTCAGGATTCGGGGCACCGTCGCCTCATCAAGCAGTTGGATGTCAGAAGCGTGCACAAATACTTCTTTTCCCTCTTCTATCCTTGTCATCATCACCGTGCCGCCGCGTTTGTCTCGCTCTCCATGCGGAACGGGTAGCGAGAAACTTAACGGGCCATCGTTCTGCCCTTCGGCATTCGGCAGGTCGTTATCCAGAGCAATGCGTAACGACTGCAACCGATTCAGCATGTTTCGAGAAAGTCCACGAGGACCTTTAACCCAGAACCGGATTTTTTGTGTTCCTGTTTGTGGCCGTGCCCGGGATAAAGCAGCCACTTTTTGCGCCGGCATCTGAAACGGATTGGCATCTACTAAGGGCACGTGGTCGCCATGTAAATGGCTGAACACGACATCAGTAGCGTCTTCCAATTCAGACAGGATTTTATGACGCACTGACTCGCCAGCCGCTACCTGCAAAGGGTGGGGGAGCAATCCATGGCGGTTGTAGCCCAATGCTACCCCGGGGTCAATGACTATCTTCCGTGCTTTGAGTTCGACCACACAGCTCAGACCGCGAACGCCCAACGACTCCGTGCCGAGAATTTCAATTTGCATCCTTTTTACCTCATAAAAATGAAGATAAGGAGTTAGTTAAAATTAAAATGTGACATTGTCAAATTAGCCTCTCAAAAACCAATATCGCAGTAATCAAATCCTCAAAGGCGACGCCAGTTGATTTGAAGAACGTTATATCCTCCTCGCTCGTCCTGCCCTTTGCTTTACCGAGCAATACGTCACCCAGAGGAATCAAATCCCCTTTCCCCACTATTCCTTTTTCCAGTCCCCTGTATATCTCCCCCGAATGTATGCACTGCGATAAATCATCAATGAATATCCTGCTTGATTTTTTCAGCACTTCAGGTGCGAATTCTATCTTCGTTTTCGAGTCGGCACCAACTCCGTTAAGATGTACCCCCTGCTTTATCAGTTCAGCAGAAATGAAAGGTTCCGTGGCCGGGGTTACGGTTGTGACTATGTCAGAATCCACCGTCTCTTCCAGACCGACAACTGCTATGTCAACACCCCACTCGGGTTCATATTGCTTTTTAAAATCCCTCGCTTGTTGTTCGGTGACATCATATGCCTTTATCGTGTCAATAGAAGGCCGTACAGCCAGTATTGCCTCAGCCTGGTAAGGAGCTTGTTTTCCTGTTCCTATTATGCCCAGCGTTTTGCTATCTGTCCTCGATAACGTTTCGGTAGCGACACCAGTAGCGGCGCCGGTTCTATACGCGGTCATCTCCTCCGCCTGCATTATCGCCACCAATTGCTGTGTTTCCGCATTCCGGAGTAAATATTCACCCAATACCATTGGCAAACCGAGTTTTTTGTTCCCCGGCGCAGTGATGACAATCTTCACACCGCAATAATTGCGATTGTATTCCGGCAAATACGCAGGCATACATCTCATGTCCGACACGCCCGTATCAATGTACACCTTTTCAGGCACAATGGTCTGCCCAGAAGAACTTTGTTCAAACCCTCTTCTTATCTCAGCAATGAATGCTTTCCATCCTATACTCTCTATCGTCTCTTTTAGTTCTTCGTTTGTTACGAGAAACGCATCCAGCTCAGTTATCTTTTTCATAACACTTTTTCTTTTTAGCAAAAAGAAAACCTGTGCTAAAAGAAAAAATTAGTTTCTTTGGTAAAGCTTTCTTTTCTAAAGAAAGGTTTGTGCTAAAAGAAAAATGTTTTCTTTTTACTTACCGCCGAGAACGCGGAGAGCGCTGAGATGACAAAGAAAGAAAGATTGAAGATTTTGATTGTAGGGTTGAAAGAGAAGGACGCAGGTAAGACGACTCTTGCACAGGCGTTACTAGCTTACTTAAGGGAGAAGGGGTTTAATGCATGTGGATTTAAACCACGGGCTGGCAACAGTGTGTGGTATGATTACGATGTGGTGCAGGAGGCTTTATCGCATGGACGACTCTACGGGAAGGATGCAAAACATTTAAAATCTGCTTCGGCTTTTGGTCCCGATGCAGGTGCCATAATGGAAGAATTTATCAACCCTATCCACAGGTTGTGGGCAGAACCTCAGCACATCGACCCGGTCACGCAAATTCCTTATTTTATCTTCGACCGTGTCACGCTGTGGTTTAAAGAAGGAGCAAAGAATCTGGTGGTTGAGAACGAAGCACTGCCAGTTGAGTATAGATGTGACGATGCTCTTTTTGAGAAACTACGTGCCAAAGCATCCAGTATTTACCATGTCAGGGATTTAAATAGATTAAATAAGCTAACAGAGGAATATTACGACCTCGCAGTTGAGTTGGTATATAAAGAGATGAACAAACAATATGATTGTTTGGTCATTGAGAGTTATAGCGATATAGCTTTGCCTTGGAAGGGGCTAAAAGATTTGGACATTGTTATTGGTGTTAAACCAGGGCATATCTCGGTATACGACCCGGAGAAGTATCTAACAGCGGTTCAACTCTCAGCTTCTACATATTCGCAGGAAGAACTCGCAACTTCCAGAATTGTGGAATTGATAAAACCAATTAAAGAAGTTCTGGTGCCACCGTTCATGTCTGAGGAGATAGTGCAGGGGCTAAAGAAAAAAATCCCTTTGTTATTGCAAAACTTTTTTGAAAGCAAAAACCTTTACTAATAAACCCTTTTAGAAAAAGCGTTTACGGAAAAGAACAACGCCTCTAAGATGTTCCGTTGATCAAACTTTCTTTCAAAAGAAAGTTTGTGTAAAAATCTGCGTGATCTTGTGGTTATAGGAGAAGCGAAACAAGTAAAATGCAGTTATACGCATACGATGCAGGGCAGTGCGACCCGAAGAAATGCACAGCGAGAAAATTAGCACGAGCAGGCCTGATAAAATCGGTTAATGTGATGCGAAAAATACCGTATAAAACGATCTTGTTGGTTCCTATTGCGGAACAGGCACTCTCTCCTGCAGATAGAAAATCAGCAAGCAGCATAACCGTTTTTGATTGCTCATGGTCTAAAATAGCCACTTTTGAGGATGCTTTGAGAAAGCTGAAGAGGAAAAAGCGAGCATTGCCCTACTTAATAGCAGCGAACCCGACGAACTACGGCAGACCGTTTATTTTGAGTTCGGCGGAGGCGCTCGCTGCTGCTTTGTTCATTCTCGGCGAGCACGAGCAATCGCAATTTATACTGCGCGGGTTCAAGTGGGGCGATGTATTTCTGAGATTGAATGAGGACCGGTTAATTGCTTATTCCAAGGCAACGAACAGTAGTGAAGTGGTAGAGATGCAGAAAAGGTTCATGGACAACCTTTCTTTGAACAAGAAAAAATAAATTATGGACACAGATTAACGCTTGTGGGCTCTGCCCACATTCCCGCAAGCCCGGAAAGGGCTTAATTAACACAGATGATAAGAATCAACACGGTTAGACTAAAATAAATCCGTATAAATCCGTGTCTTAAATAAGAGGAAGTTATACTTTATATACAACAAGAAAGTTTGAATTTCGAGAACAACAAACAAAAATCAAAAAAGATTTAAAGAGAGAAATCCCTTAAGTTTATAATAGAGGAATAACGAAGATGACGAAGGTGTGTATTATAGACGACGAAAACAAGGCAGGAAAACATCGTGTACTACTGCTACGTAAAGAAGAAGCGAAGGACATCTCCGCCCTCTATAAGGAAGTATGGCCAAAGGCTTATGTGTATCCGAAGGAATGGCGAGAGATGCGTGCGATGAGCGAGGATGAAATAAAGAAAGAGATGGACTCCGGCCATTTCTTCTTCGGTGTTCGCATAAACGGTAAATTGGTGGGTGTGTACAAAGCATCCATAACAGGAAGAGGTTGTTTCGGCGAGCAGCAGGCGGTTCTACCGGAATACAGTGACCAGGGTGTTGCATCGGCAATGTATGCGCAGTTCTATGCGTTTGCAAAAGCGAATAAGTGTAAGGTGAATTACGTAAATATCCTGGCGGGTAATGAACCCTGTGAGCGAGCAATGGAGAAGTTCAATTTTTACAAGACGGGCGAACCCTGGGAGCAAAGCAAGGGGATGCTTGTTCAGACGTACGAGCGGAAGGTGGATGAAGAAACAGAAATGAGATAGGGATTTTTTATTATCTTATCCCCGGGCAATTATCACAATGAAAACCATGACCACACCAAAGAACAAAAAAACCCACCCAGTAGCTTCTTGGCTCGATTACGACTTCTTCACCGAAGAGCAAAAACCGATAAAATGCCTGACCGTCATACTGCGGACTGTAGGCTGTCAGTGGCGAAAATGCACGATGTGCGGCTACTGGCACGAATCCGCAGACGTAACACAGGCAGACATCCGGGCTCAACTTGAACGAGCATTAAGAACCAGCCCGGAAGAAGATTTTATACTCAAGATTTTCACTTCCGGCAGCTTCCTCGACGAACGAGAGATTTCAAGCGGAACGAGAATCGCGATAGCCGAGCTGGTGAACAACAGGCAAGCGATAAAGAAACTGATAGTAGAGACGAGACCCGAGTTTATAAACGAGGAGAGAATCGCGGATTTGAAAATCGTTGAGCATCTCGAACTTGCTATCGGGTTAGAAACCGCGGATGATTTTATCAGGTCGAAATACATAAACAAGGGTTTCTCATTCGCCGATTATAAAACAGCAGCGAAAATCGTGAACGAATGCGAAGCAACGGTAAAGACGTATCTTTTGCTTAAACCTCCTTTTGTATCCGAGAAAAAGGCGATAGAAGACATTATAAAATCCGCTGCACTCGCCGCTCCTTATAGTTCCTCTATCTCCCTGAACCTATGCAATATACAAAAACACACGCACTTAGAAGGTTTATGGAAAAGAAGGTATTATAGACCACCGTGGCTCTGGAGTGCTGTCGAGACAGTAAAAGAGATAAAAAAACGTGGTGAAAATGTCGTGGTGACGTCTGACCCCGTGGGTGCGGGTCATATCCGCGGACCGCACAATTGTGGTAAGTGCGACATGGAAATAACAGAGGCGATAAAAGAGTTCAACATAACGCAGAACTTGAACGTGTTAGAACGCCTCACGGAGATAGATTGCGAATGTAAGGAAACATGGCATACACTGCTAAAATTTGATGATTTTCTGTTTGGCTCGAACCTTGCCAGTCAAATACATAATTCCTACAACGATTATAGCGCCATAGTTAAGCGCTAACAAGAAAAGTACAATGTAACTAAACCATATACCAATAATTGGCACTATTATAAAATTAAGCCAATTAACGATATGAAATGTAAGCGTGGTAGGCAAACCAAAAGTATATTTTATCAGTGGATTAAGCCAAATCCCTCCTGAAAGGGTGACAAGGCTTATTAACCCCCACACTGCTCCTGTTATTGCACCTACTTTCCATTTTCCCACCATAATTTATTATCCCTCCTTTCTTTTAGAATGGCCAATTTCCTACCTATGGTGGTGGTATTTCACTCACACATCCGACAAAAAGCTCAATACGCTCAATATCCTCTCTATACTTCAAGTGCAACTCGAAATTACCTGTTTGGCCGCACTTAACATAAGGTGCAATCATGCCACACACAGGACATGGATCAATACTGTGTCCAATCTGCTCCCCTTCCGAATTAAAAGCATGTGCAGCAATGCATATGTAATAATCCCTATCGTACTCATTTTTAATAGTTCCCGTGATTACAACACCGGGATCTCCCACATTAGCTGCATTAGGATAGAAAAACAATGTAGCCCACTGCCCCTATGAGGGCAACTACCAAAGCCAAACTTACTGCTACTAAAACTAAATCAAGTCCTTGTATTTGCTTCTTTTTCATTTCCCAAATAATTTTGTTATCAAGCCCACCATCATCGAAAAACCAATAAGTGCAAAAATAACTACAGTTAGAATTGCTATCCAAAAGGTGCTTGACAAGAGTAAGAGTAAAATAGCAACAAAT
>QEXZ01000199.1 GCA_003160755.1 Methanomicrobiales archaeon | reverse complement strand
CTTTCGAGCCACGATGCACCCAGCCTATTCCTTCAACTTCCGGTATGTAAAATCCCGCAACCTCGAAACAGCCGCAACTCGTATGCGGCTTCTCTAAAAACGAATGTATTTTTATTGAATCATATTCGCCGCTCGATAGCCTCACTGCAGCTTCGTTTACTCCTGTATATTCCCCCCCTATCGGGTCTATACAATCCCCTTTTGGGATAGGGGCGTTGGGTCCTTCAGGGTCAACCCTTGCTGCAGCTCGTGAATCAAACCAGCTCATCGCACCACAAAGCGCTATCCTGTCCGGTGTGACCACACAAACGTTCGTCGGGGCGAAGGACTGGCAAAGCGTACATTGGTAAAATTCGTCCACGTCTTCGTCGTGCAGTCCTCTTGTTTTCTCATCTCTTGCTTTGTATATCTCGTTCGTCTCTTCTAATCTCTTTTCTACCTCCGCTTCGTCTGTTATAAGCGTAGCCTCCATGCGCTCAATAAAGGGCAGTTCCGCCTTGAACAGCATTATCGTTGCCCGTCCTATTTGTTTCAATGATTTCAGTCCTTTCTTCACCGCATCCTTGCTTATCCGTACCCATATCTCAGCCCTCTGGTTGAGATGCATATATCCCTGAATATAAGACTGGTATTCGTGATTTCTACGCTCTATAACAGCCTCAAGGTCTTTTTCTATCTGCTCCCCGTATACCCGGTATATCATTCCATACGCGTATTTACCGCCTTCCTCCATGTCTTCCAGGTCGGGTCCTATCAGACTGACTTCCCCGTCTTTTATCTTCTCTGGGTCAGGCTCAAAGAGGACGAGCTCAAATCCCGGCTTACTCTGTCCTCCTAACTCCGCATACAGCCCCGATTTTCTTACCCTTTCTCCCTCATACATGGGGTTTATATCGAAAGGGAACTTTTCCTCTTCTTCTGTCGCGCCCATTTTTTTTTCTTATAATATCGGTCCCTGAATACTTCTTGAAGAAAGGTCTTTAAAAGATTTTCTAAAAAGTTCTAAAACATCCCGCTGATAACGGGCAATTGTCAATATTTTACTGCTGATGTTTTAACAATTTCAACAACAACGCCTTTTGTGCATGAAGCCGATTCTCTGCCTGCTCAAATATCACTGATTTGGAGGAGTTCATAACGCCCTCTGTTATTTCTTCACCTATATGCACAGGCATGCAGTGCATTACGATTACATCCTCCTTCGCAATTCGCACCAAATCCTCGTTTATCTGATAATCTTTTAAATCGGTCTTCCTTTTCTCGCTTTCGTTCTCATCTCCCATTGATACCCAAACATCGGTGTATATCACATCGGCATCCGCAGCGGCTTTTTCTGCCGTGCCCGTTATGAGTATTTCACACCCCATCTCTCTCGCCTTTTCTACTATCCGCTCATCAGGCTCGTAACCCGCTGGACATGCCACGGAGACATCCATGCCTGTAATCGCAGCACCACCAATTAGCGAGTTACATACGTTATTCCCGTCTCCGAGCCACGCCACTTTGACACCCGCCAGTTGGCTCTTATATTCCTTTATCGTCATTAAGTCTGCTAACGTCTGGCAGGGGTGCTCAAAATCAGTTAACCCATTTATCACGGAAATTGAAGCATGTCTCGCAAATTTCTCTACCGTCTCATGCCGAAACGCTCTTATCATAACTGCATCAACGTAAGCGGAAAACACTTTTGCTGTTTCTTCTATCCTTTCCCCCCGTCCTAACTGCAGCTCGTTCCAGTTTAGACTTGTTACGTTCCCGCCTAACTCATGCATTGCAACCTCAAATGAAACACGAGTGCGAGTGGAAGGCTTTTCGAAAATCATCGCTAATGTCTTACCTTCTAAGTCATTCCTCGCTCTTACGCCTTCTTTTCGCTCCTTTTTCAGCTCTTTCGCCTTTTCTATTATCGCTTCTATTTCCGCCTGCGAGAGGTCAAATATCGAGATGAGGTTCATGATATGGAATAAATAGGAAAGGGTATAAATAAATAGAAAAACTTCAAATGCTTAAGGAGAAATAGTAGAAAATGGAACTGGAGTTTTTTTTCTATGATTCAACCGCGTTCAAGAGGTTCTTGAGAGATAATCCACATGAAAGGGGTGAAGTCGAATTCTTAGAATTAATTCTCGAAGAAGGGATGAACGCGATGGATATTGGGGGGCACACAGGCATTACTACGGTAGTGATAGCAAAGCAGATAGGAGAAAGCGGCACACTCTATTCTTTTGAACCTGTCTCGGAATATTTCAATATACTGAACAAGAATATTTATCGCAATGGATTAAAAAACGTAAAAACACGCCAATTGGCAGTGAGTGACCACATAGGAACGACCAATTTCTATAAGAACAATGCTTCAAGTTCTATTGTTCCCCAAGCTGGCATACCAGGTTTTCAGGTTGATACTACTACAATAGACACCTTTTTAAAGGAAGAGAATGTAGAGAGAATGGATTTGATCAATATGGATTGTGAGGGGAGTGAGCTATTTGTGCTTAAAGGAGCGGAAAAGACCTTGCGGAGAAATAAGAATAAAATCAAGATTTTCTGCGAGGTTCATCATTCAATGCTCCGCGATTTAGGTATATCTGTCCAGGATCTCGTGAAGTATCTTCAGGAATTGGGGTTACAAGTGCATAGCGTTTCCTTGACTGATTTGAGTGTAGGGGATAATTTTGAGGAGTGCGACTATGTATATGCTTACAGCTAACCAAAACACCTCCAGTAATCCTTTAGTTCCTCTTTAACCTCCCTCACCACCTTCTCAGTATCCTTTGACGCCAAATCTCTTCTGTATCTTTCGGCTATTGGTTCACGCTCTTTTATCGCCGTTTCCAAGCCGGCCAAACCTGAGATCAAGGCAAGCCATGCATAAGGCAAAACATCTTCATTGTAACCAGA
>QEXZ01000198.1 GCA_003160755.1 Methanomicrobiales archaeon | reverse complement strand
CTACAAATCCATATCGTTTTCTTTTTCGTTGCATTTCTCGTTAAATGTATATATCGAAATGGCTATAAATTTATGAAAATACAAACACCTTAAATATCCCATACTGGTTTTATCTTTAGTGATATATTTCTATTAAATCTTAATTCTGCTTGTTCAATTATTTTGTCCGACCAGCGTGCCACCTCGCAGCCCACCACGCAGCTTTTTCTGCAGGTGCAATTTGCTTGATTTTGCGTGGTTGCGGAAGCGGTGTTGCGGGGCGGGGAGCAGAATGCAGCGCGTTCTTCGGCGTGGCAGGCCAACACTTCGGGTGCAACTTTTATACTTTAGATACCGACCCCGCGTAGCACATCGCAGCCCACCGTGCAAATTTTGCGACTGCATTCTGCAAGTGCAAGCTGCAATTGATTATGCGGAACTGCGGAAGCGGAGTTGGAGGCGTGGAGCGGAATGCAGCGCGTTCTTCGGCGTGGTAGGCTTTGCACCTGAGCCTAACTTTTCGCGTAGCACATCGCAGCCCACCATGCAGCTTTTTCTGCAAGTGCATTCTGCATAGTGCAATTGATTTTGCGGAGCGGAGGAAGCGGAGTTGAGCGCGGAGTTGAAGGCGTGGCAGGCTTTGCACCTGAGCCTAAGTTTTAGCTGACTTTTGGGTTTTTAAAAAAATAAAAAAAGGGTCCAGCCGATTGCTTAGACCCTCACACTCTTTTTTACCTAATGTCTCCGTTTTGCAAGAAGCACAACCACTGCAATGGCAATCACTGCGAATATCAGTTCGAAACCTGGTGGCGTAGGCGTTGGTGCTGGTTCTGTCGGTTCCGCTGGTGCTGCCGTTTCTGTAGGCATAGCCATCCCGGTTATCTTGTCTATCGTCTCTTGAGCTATAAGTGAACCTCCTTGTCCGAGAATATTACCTCCGCAACCTTCGCAAAGCACTTCCTTGCTGTCGTGGCAGAATACACAATCCTTTGGCTTGTGTCTGTTACTGTGTGTGCGAACTAACGCGTTCTAAATTTCCCCGAAGGGGTTTTGTTCAAAATTGAAATACTGTTTAATGTTTTGCGGAATTGGGAAAAAAAAGTGGGGGAGGTTATTTGGAACGCCCGTAACGCCGTTTCATGATTAATGCAACGATAACCCCCATAACGACTGCAAGTGCACCAAATCCTGGTGTGTCCTGTGTGGGTGACTCTGTCACAGTTGGTTCGAATGGCGTGGATGTCGGTGTTTGAGTCACATTCGGAGCGGTAGTAGGCTCCACCTCTTCTCTCTCCTCATAAACTTCGATTTCGAGAATATGCTCGGAAAAGTTGCTTACATATAGCATCAACTGTGCCCTTGTGCTGTTGTATCGATTTAACCAGCAGGTAGTTTCACGTGCTTGTATTACCTGTTCGGGATCAGATAAACACGGCAAAACCCTACCATCGTATCGAATCTGCAACGTCTCACGGTCCTGCAGTCCAAAAGCATTGTCGAGATTGATGCCAATCAGCCTGCCCAAGGGTGAATCCGAGTTCAGTGCGATTTTAAGTTGTGTCTGAGTTCTATTTAGTATTCTAAAGCATGTTCGGTTGTTGTATGATAACTGCATCGGAGTCAGGTTGGCATAATCAAAAATGCAATATGCACCTTGTGCACCGATGGTGACATCAGCCCCGATTTGGTTGTTTACCATCCGCCTGACGAAGTTTCTGTTCATTGTCATGGTGGCACCGTCATACCCAAAAATCACAGGTACTGCTCGAAGCAGCACTACACTATTAGCAGGTGCATCAATCGTGACTATTTGCCCTGATATCATTACTGCTGGTGCGGTGACGCCTGCTGGCGCAGTTGCAAGGATATATGCAGACACCTCGCCTGATTCGAGTTTCACACCAGTATCGTCCTCTGATATCGTTAAGCCTTCTGCCACCTCGAATTTAACGGTGAAATCCGTTGTGGCTAAAAAATTCAGCGGCGCTGACGGCGTATCGTGCAACATAATCGCTATTGAGCCATTCTCATTTATAATCCGTGTGACTGCACCACTCACTATTGTGTCGCCATATTCAAAATCAACGACCTCGATGGAGGTCAGCATAGGATTTCCGGCTATGCCATAGTCATAAACGATTCCGCTTGTTTCATCCACAGAAAAAGTTACGTATTCGCCATACGCACACCCGCTCTGATACATAAATCCTGGACCACCGTGCATGCCAGCTCCATGACGTAACCCCTGCCCTACGCCCATTGCCTGCTGTGGCCCCATTCTCTGCATTCCGCCCTTACCATGCATCTGTGCAGCAGATACTGCCGATAGAACCAGAGCAGCAACAATAACTGTTGCTACAACAGTTATCACTATTCTATTTTTACCCATATTTTTACCTCCTGCTATTAGACATGTAATATCTTCCTTAAACTTTAGAATATATAAAGGTTTCCGATTTTTTACGCTTTATTGCGTATTAGAGGCGGTCCAACAATCCAAAATCGGAAGAAAAAGAAAGGCAAATAGGGTTTTAAACTCAAAAAGAAGCAAATTTTTCGGCGACTGCAGTTTGCAGGCTACAATTGGTTTGCAGTGCTGCATTTAGAGCATCACGGAAGAATCTTTTCATATAAGAACATTGGAGTTTGAGGCGTTTAAGCAGCAAACTTTTAGGAAAAGTTTGCTCAAAAATGCTTCGGTGTCGCAGTTGTACCTATGGTTCTTACCTGCGTTCCTTACCAGCACTTACCGTCTTTTATACTGTTTTGATGAATAGAATGATGCCCATAAATTAAGTGTAACGCCGAGGAGGGGCGCTATATAAATACCTGGAAAGGCTCACACCATCGTATACCTTTTCATTTTAAATATGGATGGTTCACACCATCGTATACCCTAAATGATACAAGGTAGTTATGGAAGGCATCACAGCAATAAGCGAGTTTTAAGA
>QEXZ01000197.1 GCA_003160755.1 Methanomicrobiales archaeon | reverse complement strand
CAAGCATTGACTTCCCAGTACCGGGGGTGCCGATAAGCATCACGTGTCTTCTCTGCTTAGCCGCTTTTTTTATCACTTCCACGCCGCGTTCCTGCCCTATCACCTGGTCAATCAGCAACTTTGGAACTTCTATTTCTTCGGTTGTCTTTATTTCCGCGCTGCCCAGCTGGTCAGTTTCCAGTCGCTTATCCTTGCCCTTACTGCTTATCTCATTTGAATTTGATTCGGTCATTATTCTCACTTTCTTTTTTTAATCCTTCCATTAAACTAATGTTCTCATAAGATAAATAGGTTATACCCTTTACTTTACATTCCCATCCCAAACATGTCATGTATCGCTTGTGCTGCTTTATAAGCGTCCTTCTTTTTTACCACGAACGAAATATTAAACTCTGAACTGCCCTGTGAGATCATTATTATGCTTATCCCTCCCTTGCCAAGAGCGGAAAAGACTTCTCCCGCAACTCCCGGCGTTCCTGCCATTTCTGCCCCAACAACACTCATTGCGCAAACGTCACTATTAGACGTAAAATCCCGGATCACCGTGCCTTCTGCGTTTATGCTCTGTATTGCACTAATGACACTTTCCAACTGCGCACTCTCTATAACGATGGATATGTTTCTTTCAGAAGAGCCCTGGCTTATCATGATGACGTCCACGCCTTCAGCAGCTAAGACCGAGAATATACGAGCTGCAACGTCGGATATGCTCCTCACGCCTGCCCCCGCGATGTTTATAATCGAGGTGTTTTCAATCAACGTAATGGCTTTAGCTGCCCTTTCCGTCTTTTCCGGCTCTTCACCGATAAGCGTGCCCGTATCTTCAGGCTTGAGTATATTCTTCACTCGTATCGGCACTTTTTTTCGCATCACGGGTTCTATCGCCCTCGGATGGAGAATCGAAGCGCCGAAATAGGATAGTTCCATCGCTTCCATATATGAGATATAGGGTATCTTTCTTGCATCCTTGATTATCTTGGGGTCTGCACTCATTATTCCTTCGGTTTCTTTCCAGAGCCATACTTCATCGGCATCTATCGCCGCTCCTATTATGGTCGCGGTATAGTCCGAGCCGCCTCTACCCAGCGTTGTCGTTATCCCTTTCTTCGTTTCTCCCGTATATCCGCTGATGACGGGTATTTTATTATCGTCCAATAGAGGCATAATTCGCCCTCTTATTGTTTGTTCTGCATCGCTTGTTAACTGTGCATTGCCATAGTTGGCATTCGTTATTATTCCCGCGTCACCACCGGTGAGATGCACGGCGTCCATACCCATTGATTGTAACGTACCCGCCAGGATAGGAGCTGCTAATCGTTCGCCGAAGGAAACGATATAGTCCAGCGATCTCGCTGTCAATTCGCCCAACAGACATATACCAACCAGAGCCTTCTCCATTTCCCCTACTCTTTCTTCTATCTCTTTTTTTACCACGTTCAACACGTGCTTATCGTCTATTGCCTCATATGCCGCAGTTTCATGCCTGTTTTTTAATTCGTTCACAATTTTTTTTACCTTTTCCACGTCTCCTTCTTTTGCCACCCTGCTTGCGTGTTCATGTAATATATCAGTAATCTCGAAAATTGCGGAAGTCACCACGACCAGTCCAAGTCCATTGCTCCCCTTTTCCTCTGTTTCCTCTTTGCTCTGCCGTATCAAATTTGCCACGGTCTTTATCTTTTTACCATCTGCTACTGCCCCTCCGCCAAACTTCATCACCCGCACTCGTCTCATTCTACGCTCGCTCACTCTCACTCACTCTTCCCTCTGTTTGCTTTTCTTCTCCCCTCTTTTCTGATTATATCGTTAAAGAAGGATTATAAAGACAAAAGGTTTTGGTCGTTCCGTTTTTATTTTAGTCTCTTAAAAACATTCCACATAGGAACTTTGCTCATATATTCTTTGTAATCCACTCCAAACTCCTTTATATTGAATTCATCCTCCTTTGTAGCTCCCATTCGGAAACAGACAACAGCAACTGTGCTTAAAACAATAGAAAGAACCGATTGAAAAACCTGAATTAAAGCAGCCGACCAGATAACCATCCCCAGCCACATGGGATGCCGAACGATTCCATAGATTCCAGTTTGCACGACAGTAGTGGTGCCGTGTGGTGCTAATGTTTTTGCTTTACCCGTATGTTTGAGCTGAATCATTGAACCAAAAACCAGAAAGGCAGAGGGAATATATAAAATATAGCCGATGATCTGTAACCACAAAATATTGGTGCGCGTCCACATTCCAGCTTCGCCGAGGATCAATTCGAGAGTCAAGAGGGTGAAGAAGATACCTAAGCCTGTATGACTATAAATTTCACCCGTTATACGTTCTCTGGCTGAGCGGATTATACACCTTCCATTAATAATCCATATAACTGCGCAAATGACAGCACAAAGTATATATTCCCACATCTTGTTTGCCTCCTTCTACAACCCCCTTCTCATAGGAGCAAATTCATATAACGTTCCGAGCGTATCTGAAGTCCAGCCGTTAGGCGGGATTTGGGCAGAGGCGTTAGCCGTAGCCAGATACGCTCTGTTATCTGCTGTTGCCTTATCTTTTTTCATAAATTTGTCCATCATTAAACTCAAAAGTTTTTGATGTCCCATTTAAATCATATCTCTTGCAGAATTCTTCAACCTGTGCCCAGGTAACATAACCCCAATTTCTAATATCCCACTCTTGGAAACCTTCTGGACTGTAATCCTTTAAAGCACCATGATAAAAATTCCTAAGATTCGAAACATCATCAGGTACCAACGCAATAAACAATGCATCTTTACAGTATCCCTTCAATTGATTTACAGCCTTTAAAACTATGGCGTCATTATGGGGTTGGAAAAGTTGAGTTTTGAAAGCCAAGTTTCAACTGAGTATCCATCTTCAAGCAAGTCTATGAATTCTTTCAGGATATTTGTTCTTTTTGTATCGGAGTAT
>QEXZ01000196.1 GCA_003160755.1 Methanomicrobiales archaeon | reverse complement strand
ATAAAAATTTCTATCGACATACACGATTGGATGTACTACGGCGACATAGACGACGAGATGGTTCTGGGTACGCAACCAAAAAACGGCACCTCCTATGCATACAAGTTTGCAACTGTCAACGTAGTAGAGAGGGGAATTAGGTTTACACAGAAAGCACTGCCGATTAGAGATTACTCAGAGATTTCCGATTGTGAGGATGCACAAGCGATTGAGCGTACACGTTATAATTCAAGCACAGAAAAGTATAGGGATAAAGAAGGAGATCGAGGAGAACAAAGATAAAGAGGTAATCGTAGTGGACTATCAAATAAATGAAGAGGAAGCGAAAAGCACCTCCAGGAAAAGAAGATGTTAGATTGCTCATCGCAGTACACCACTGCAAATTTTTCGCGGGTGTGCAATTTGCAAGGTGCAATTGATTTTGCGGTGTTGCGGATGCGGAGTTGTGGGGCGTGGAGCGAATGGTGGTGCGGAACAGCGGAGTGCATGGAGCGGAATGCCCTGCGTTCTTGAATGGTACAGCGTGGGTTAACATGACAATTGCGAGAGAGTAGGTGAGTTTTATTGTCCTTTTTTATTTCAATAGTCGCTATTGGAATCGCTATATAGTCTTATGTAATGATAAAATCCATTGCCAATTTAGAGTATGATGAAAAACTTGCAATAATGGCTTCACATAAAGAGGGGATAAAATCGAATAAAAATTGATATTGCACTAAAGTATAATATAGCTAATGATAAAATTAAAATCCTTAAACAAAAATTAAGAGAGGAATCTAAATCCACAGGGGAATACATAATTAAGCCTTAGAATTTTATGCCAGTTTCCTTATAAAGCGAAAGGTAAAGGTTGACCTATGACCGAAGCAGACAGCCCTTTTGTTTCCACAAGTTATATCCAACCACTGATAAGGCGGGGAATAGATGTAATAAGCGAAGGGATAAAAGGTAGTGCCTTCGGGGATAGTTTCCCTTTCGCCATCCGCAGTTTGTAAAGTCCAGTTTCCTATCTCCACGATTACATTTGACGGGTTATGAATGGTTACCCATTCATTTCCTTTATCGCTTCCCGGTGGGTTTTGGTCAAAGGCGTATATTATTACATCAGAGGAAGGGGATAAAGTGGTTGAAGTTGCTATCGCTATCCCTGTGGAAATAAGCACAAAAGCAATTCCAATAAATATCCCCTGCTTTTTGTTCATTCTTGCTAAGATTAGATGGGTTTGTGCAGATTTATATTTAGCAAACATTATATAAACACAGGCTCCATAGGTTAATGGGGGTATGTGACTGTGACCAAGTTGATTAAGAAGTTAGGAATGAAAATAAAGATAGATGATGATGAAATTAGAATTAGATTACAGAAATACAATGTTGATGACTTAGAAGCATTGATAGTGGAATTGCGTAGTCATCCTATAGGGGGTCAAGGGACTGGTTCATTCTGCGACATACTTAGGAAAGAACTTTTGGAGCAGCAGGGAATATCTCTCCCAACTATCATACGACTATCGAAATGGTGTCATACGAGTGGCACTTGGGCCAAAGGCGAACTCACAGCAAGGAAAATCAGTATATGTCTCTTTAAGAAGATATTGCCACGTTTAGATTAGTTTATCCATAATCGCTTTCTTACCTGAAAAAGCGATGAAGGTGAAAAGCGGAGCGAATATGAATCTTTTGAAAAATTGTAGAACCATAAAACCGGAGTTACTTTCGGAACGACTGTAAACAGAGCTAATATTATTTCCCTTCTACTAACCCTATTTCTTATTTAAAAGATGGAAAGTGGAGCATTTTTATGAAAGCACATCGTAGCTTAACATGACAACTGCGAGAGCGTATGCAAATTTGCGGATGTTCATTTTTATTTATCGCAATGATTCGCCCTCACTCTGCACGGCAGCCGGCAGTGAGGTGTGTTGCTGAGCGAAAAGCCACCTGTCGTCGTGTTGCACCAGAACTGCAGTATATCGCATGGGAAAGCTCATTTCCCGTCCCGCAACTTTGGCATTCACGCTAACATCAGCCGTTACCCATGCCGCTGAACCCGCAACTGAGATCAGATGCGAACCCAATTGCCATGAGGTAACTTCAATCTGGGCAAAGTCGCGTTCATATGCCTTCCTTGCTTCGCCCAGTCCAATACACTTCTCGTCCGCTCCCGTGCCAATAGCGACCACGTCAGGCTCTGGTACAAGTAGTGCGAGGATACCATCCATATCCCGCGTTGCATATGCTTCAAAGCTCTTGTTCAACGTAGCCATTACAGCAGCTTCCGTTTTTGCATCTGCTTTCATCTTATACTCATCTATCCAATAAACCTGAAAAAGCGATGAATGTGAAAAGCGAAGGGGATATGAGATAAGTGGTGAGTAAGAGATGAGGAATTATAGTACGAATTAAAATAATTGCTAAAAATTATGGTATCATAAAACCGGAGTTACTTTCGGAACGACTGTAAACAGAGCTAATATTATTTCTCTTCTACTAACCCTATTTCTTATTTAAAAGATGGAAAGCGAAGCAATTAGAAAAAAGGGCTTATAGTTAACACTTCAGGTGCACCCCCGCGTAGCACCCTGCAGCCCACCACTTTTTCTACTAGTGCATTCTGCAAGGTGCAATTGATTTTGCGGAGCTGCGGAAGCGGAGTTGGGGCATGCGAAGCAAATGGTGGGGCGGAATGCCGCACGTTCTTCGGCGTGGCAGGCTTTGCACCTAAACCTAACTTTTAAAATTAGGTACCTCAGTGATGAATTAGAAGTTGTTGGATTCATATTAAAACCAAAAGATGAAGATCAAAAATTCCCGGTAATGATTTACAACCGAGGAGGGAATCGTGAATTCGGTAAAATTGACGTGTCAACGTTAGAATATCTCTTCTATCTATCTTCAAATGGCTACGTGGTATTGGCTTCTCAATATAGAGGGAATGACG
>QEXZ01000195.1 GCA_003160755.1 Methanomicrobiales archaeon | reverse complement strand
ACAAACAGTATACCTCAATCTGCACCTGATATAATCAAGAATAGAATGCAATTAAAAGAAGTGAATGGCATCAGGATAGGCAAATGCGCGGTTTCTACTCACGACCCCGCACTCGAAAACCCTGTAAGGGATTATATGAGTGTAGACGACCTCGTAAGTGCGTTTGGGGGCTGCGCATTCGGTGCCGGCAGATTAGCAATAGCGGCGGATATATACGAAGAAATGCAGACGGAGGAAACGACAAAATTCATCGGTATTGCCGGTGCTCTGGTTCCTGCAGGAATGCGAAATGTGATAGCAGGGATGGTAAGAGAGCGAGAGGTGGACGTGGTGGTAACAACGGGTGCAAACCTCGTGCACGACATTATAGAAGCTCTTGGCGACCATCACTATAAAATAGACGTGGAAAAAGGTTCAGGTCTGGCTGCAAGTGCAGAGACGAATGCCGAGATGGTGCCTGAGATGGAAACTAAAACTGAAACGGAAACCCCAACGCCGATAGACGATATATGGCTGAGAGAGCGGGGGTTGGAGCGAATATACGACGTGATAGTGCATGAGGAAGCGTTCGCAAGGTTAGAGGTTTTTTTAAGAACGGTTTTTGATACGCTCGATTGCGAGAACCATGACAGGGGTTGCAGTTACAGCATAAGAGAGCTGACAAAAGCGATAGGAGAAAGCCTTTCTGACCCCGATTCTATACTGAGAGCCGCAGTGGATAGCGATGTCCCCGTATTCTGTCCCGCAATTGCTGATTCTATGATTGGGCTACACGCATGGATATATAAACAAACGTGTCCATTGAATGTGGATGCGTTCAGCGATATGAAAGAATTGGTGGATATTTTCTGCGAGGCGAAGCGCACGGGTGCGATAATACTCGGTGGCGGTGTGCCAAAGAACTTTATATTCCAGACCGCTTTGATTGCGCCACGCGAGGGTTTCGATTACGCTATTCAGATAACCACGGATACGCCAGAGAACGGCGGATTGAGCGGTGCAACGTTAGAAGAAGCGAAATCATGGGGTAAAGTAGGTGCGAAAGCGAAAGCAGTTACCGTTTATTGTGATGCTACAATCGCATTGCCCGTGATCGTGGCTGCGGTGCGCGAGAGGATCGGAGGGAGGGCGGCGTTAGGACGATAAGATGAATGAGAACATTAAAAAAAGGCTGATGGATAAGAAAATGAAAGAACAGCTCTTGGACGTGTTAAAGGAAGTGATACCTTACGTTAAAGGGATACTGATTTACGGTTCATTTATTAAGGGATACGCAGATGTGAATTCGGACATTGATATATGCGTGATACAAAAGGACGAGGAAGAGGAAGGCGAGGATTTAAATTTAAAGGAGTTATATAAGAAGATTTTGAGGGTTTCTGCAAATAAGAGATATGACATTGTGATATTCAACGAGATTCCGTGGTATCTAAGGGGAGAGATACTGGAAAATAACGAGGTACTTTATGCAGAGAACGCGGATGAACGGGATTTTTGGCTGTATAAACAATCGAAGATCTGGAATGGGATGAAAAGGAGGCAGAGTTTGGTATCTGCTGATGATTTAATCGAAAGGTTGAAAGAGACGAGATTGATGAGAGAGTGACAAGAAAATAAATTATTGACACAGATTAACGCTTGTGGGCTCTGTCCACATTCCCGCAAGCCCGGAAAGGGATTAATTAACACAGATGAAAAGAGCAATGCCGTTAAAAGTTTCATTGTTTAAATCGCATTGCCCGTGATCGTAGCTGTGGTGCGCGAGAGGATTGAAGGGCGGTGTTAGAAATTGTAAAATCTTGTTAATGAAGAGATTTTTGAAAAAACCAGGAAAACACCGAAAAATGCCCAAAAAGTATATAAAGGATGATACAAAAAGAGAGGTAAATCAAAATTCTCTTACTCCTTCCCCCTGTGTCTTGGATGATACTTCTTTATTATGTGCTCATCTATCCTCTTCAGCTCACCTTCAGGCAACGTCGCCAGCAAATCCCAGCCGATGTCTAATGTCTCCTCAATGCTCCTGTCCTCGTTCCTGTCCTGTGTAACAAACCGCTTCTCAAACTCATCTGCGAACTCCAGATATTTCCTGTCTCTACTTGTCAACGCCTCCTCACCCACGACCGCAACCAGGTCACGCATGTCCCTGCCTTCTGCATAACCCGCATAAAGCTGATTTGATACGCCTGCATGGTCTTCTCTCGTTCTTTCAGGTCCTATTCCCTCATCCATCAGTCTTGACAGCGACGGTAAAACGTCCACCGGTGGATATATGCCTCGTCTGTGTAGGTCGCGAGAAAGAACAAACTGTCCCTCCGTGATATACCCCGTAAGGTCGGGTATAGGATGCGTTATGTCGTCATCCGGCATGCTCAGAATAGGTATTTGCGTAATCGAGCCTTTTCGACCTTTTATCCGACCTGCGCGTTCGTAATTCATTGACAAATCGGTGTACATGTATCCTGGATAGCCTCTTCTCCCCGGGACCTCCTCGCGTGCCGCAGCTATTTCACGCAGTGCCTCGCAATAATTCGTCATATCCGTGAGAATAACGAGAATGTGCATATCGTATTCGTAAGCGAGGAACTCCGCGGTTGTCAATGCCATCCTCGGCGTTATCACTCGCTCAATTGCAGGGTCGTCCGCTAAATTAAGAAATGCTACTATCCTTTCGATCGCGCCCGTGCGTTCAAAATCACGCATAAAAAATGAAGCTTCCTCGTGTGTAATCCCCATCGCGGCGAACACAACGGAGAACGGCTCTCCAGTGCTCAGTACCTTCGCCTGTCTCGCTATCTGCGCGGCAAGGGCATTGTGCGGCATTCCCGCACCGGAAAATATCGGCAATTTCTGCCCGCGCACTAACGTGTTCATTCCGTCAATGGTGGAAATGCCAGTTTGAATGAACTCGCGTGGATAATCACGTGCAGTAGGATTTATTGCTG
>QEXZ01000194.1 GCA_003160755.1 Methanomicrobiales archaeon | reverse complement strand
CGAATTTAAGATTCTCAAAAACCACTGCAGAGGGGCTTTTATTGTTATCGGTTGTTCCTGAAAAAGCTCCGGTCGTCATGATACCACCGCACATCAGTAACACTACTATGCTTATTGCCCAAATCTTTTTTGTCTTCATTTTTTTCACATTTCACCTCCTAATCTTTTCTAAAACCCTTCTTTTTCCCTTACCTTTTTAGCGCACCTTCCTCGGCGCTCACTAATCGTATCATTCAAACCCCTGATAAAACTACCGAAAACGTTCGGATTTTTCGAACAAAAAGCAAAGGTTTAAATAGAAATGTAGAACAAGGAAAAATGAGCGATTATTGAATATTTATATTACCAATCAGAGAAAGCGCAAACCTTAATCAGCACAAATTGCTTTTATCCTATAGTAATCTTGTCCAAACTTAATATATTCAGTTCGGTTAGCGTCCCAAAGTATTTTTAAAAATTCCATTGTGCTTTTATCATTAAAGGGAACCCTGATTTCTTTAGTAGGGTTCATCACTGCTTGTTTGACGTAAGGGTATTTTTCAAGTTCGGTCATAGTAACTTCAACATAGTTTTCAGGCGTATTTCTCACTTTTTCTGCATGTAAGTAAAGCCCACCTCCATGGGAATAGATGGCCAAAAAGAAGTATAAAACGATAACAATCCCTATCACTAATGCGGATGCAATTCCTGCTTTTACAATTCTTTTCATCCCTACCTCCTAAAAATAAAAAAGAGGGAATTAAAATTAATTAATACCCATGATTTTTTGCTTGGTCGCCGTATCAGGTTATTGATAGTTCCTCATAAGAGCATGCGCAATTGCAGGCGTTTGCTGCCCTTTTAAAGGAGGGGGAAAAGGGTTGTTGTGAAAAAGCAGCGGGGATTAGAGGATTTATCTTCTCTCTAATAGCTCACTTACTGTTTGATAATTTATTGGTGTTTCTCGATAAAACACTCCAAATCCCATTTTTTTATATGCTTCAGAAAAATCCATTTTTATGATCTTATTTACATCATAAGTTGATTTGACCAAAAATCCACCTCTTAGATCAACCCAATTCTCTCCAGATGCTTTTCCAACTATTATTGTATAAACAGTCCCATTTGGGGTTTTTGAGGTCATATTCAAAGTGAAGTTTATATCCGTGTTGATACCAACACACTGAAAATTGCCTGCCTTACACGATATACTTTTCAAACCCAGACATGTATAGTTTTTTGTACTCACTACGGTATAATTAATCGACCCTTCTTTTGATGTAAAAGTACCCTCCCTTTTTGTGATATTCGTCCATGTTTCTCCTTTTTGGACTGCTTTTTCAGGGTAAACTAACGTATTTGGTAATTCTGGTTGTATCTCTGGTATCATCAGGTCTTCCGATTCTGATTTGATTAGTTTTCCATGATCAGTCATTGTTAGACGGTACGAGGATTCGGTTTTATTTCCACTTGTTGAGGTGGTTGATACAACCCGCGTGGTGATGAGATCACTATCGCTATCTGAAACTACCATTTTAATATGCATTAACATCCTTATATTTTTTGGCATTTCACTGGAAGATATGAGGTCGTAGGCAAACCTGTTGCCTTTATCAATGTTGTACCTTAGATCATGATTGGTTTGCACATTGTTTTGTCTATCTTCAATGCAACCAGTCCCTAATACCGATAATATGACCAATATTGAAAGGATTTTGATTTTGCAGTTCATAATTATCACTTTAGATGTTTTTTATAAAGGTCTACCGTCAACAATATGAGCCATACAACGATGACGACGTACAACAACATCGCAAAATACTGATTTTTTGTGGAAATAGCCTGTGAAAAAATTGCTGCGGCAAGACAAATACCACTCGCAAATCGCAGTATGGGCATACGTCTTTCTGCACGCATCACAATAGATGCAAAAAATGCCCCAAATCCCACCAATATAACACTAATAGTGTAAGTGGTAGAAGCGTTTACTAAAATGGCTATTACACCAAGCAATATTACAAAAAAAGAAAAAGTGAGACCTATATTGCCCCACTTCTTCATATCCCACTTTACATTTTTTTTTTGCATATTTAGTCCTCCCGTTTAGTCCTCATGTACAAAGCCAATCATACGTATCGCAACAGCTATCAAATCCAGCAGTTGCGCAACAACAGTCGTAGCATGGACACAAGGCAATACTAGCAGCAGCTACTATGCATGCAGCGCAAGCAACCCCTATAGTAAGAACGCCCGCGGTTACGCACACTCCGGTACAACCAAAACCACCCAGTATTATTATCGCAAGACATTCTACGCATGACCAGAGACCAAGCACTACCATGCTCTCGCCTGTCTGTGTATTGTAGACAAAGCTCAAATATTGTACCTCCCCATCAGGCGATTCAAATTGGATGGTAGTAGCCTGAATCTCAACCACAGAACCATCTTCTAACGTCACTGGCACGGTATACGCCTTAATATCCTTCTGCGCAAATCCCTCAGCGACCATTTGTTTCTGCAATTCTTTGACCTGGCTATTTTTCAGAGCCATATCAAGGATTTCACTCTTTGCCGCACCTGTTAGTTCTGTCGAATTGCCAACAAGAACATTTGCCGCCTCATTAACGCCCTTTTCATTCCCGCTTCCGTAGGGGCATGATGCCATCGCTGGCGCTACTGCTGCCATGACCAACAGCATTGCAACCAATATGCTTATTACTTTTTTCATTTTTCTTCTTTTTCACATCCTAAATTTTTTAAACCCTTTCTTTTTCTTTTCCCTCATCTTTTTCACATCCCCTCTTTTTAGCGCCCCTCCTCGGCGCTCACTGATAGTTTCGTTCAAACCCTTGATAAAACTACCGAAAACGTTCGGATTTTTCGAACAAAAAGCAAAGGTTTATATGTAAATGAACAATTCCAACCTGAAAATGCCGTTATGATACTTGAGACTATTTTAGCGTAGATATTA
>QEXZ01000193.1 GCA_003160755.1 Methanomicrobiales archaeon | reverse complement strand
GTGCCCTTAACCGCGTATGCTTCCTCCATACACGCTTTCATGTATGCCCTGTAAAAGACCACCCAGACAACGGCACCAAGCACAATCAACGGTACACCCTGAACTGCAGATAAAGTCAGTGTTGTCGCTATTCCCAGGATGATACTTGCTATTCCCCCTATCTCGATAGACATGAGCAGCGTTCTCGCTCTTCTCTCGTCAGCACCAAGGCACGTGTTATAGGGCTGAAGCATACCAAAAGCCGATATAATGAAAATCGCCGCGATTAGTCCGTTGTCTATTACATTTAGCAGTACTCTCGTAATATCATACGTTCCCGCTACAATGGAAACTTCAAGTAGCACTGCCAGTGTTCCTGCTATACCTAACTCCGTCATCCCTCGTTCCAATCCCGGTATCTTCATATTAATGAACTTATCGCCATTTGCTAAATTACCTGATACGAAACCCAGCAGTGCAAGAAGCGCAACGCCTGCTAATACGCCGAATGCTATTTTCACTCCGCCCACTTCTAACGTTCCAAAGCGCATTGACGCTACTGCAATTCCTGTTATTCCACCTATAATACCAAATCCCATTGCTAACACGCCTATTGATGGAACACCGGTTCCTAATCCGTATCTGGCAGTTTTCCTCACCGAATCAGCGCCCCACGCAAAGACGATCATCATACCTATTCCCTTGATGAACGCAGGTAGCCCCGGGAATATTGCCATTAATGCACCGATGGTTAGCGCAAAAATCCCCAGCCTCGACTCATTGAAATAGTCAAAGGATAGTTTAAACTCCTCTTTGGGCTTCGCTTTTTCCTCTTTCTCTTCTTGCTTCGCTTCTTCTTCTCCCATCTCGTTACATTACACCCCCTACTAACGTGCCGGTAAGCATTGCAATCACTACGATGACCCCACAAAGCACAGACACGATTAAAGAACAGGTAAGCCCTGTTCGTATCCGAGCCTTGAACTTCGGGTCATGGAATCCTTCTATTGTCCCTCCGATGTTATAGGCTGCGATGATTGCGTTGGCAATAAAAATACCCATTGCCACTATCCCTGCGGTTGCCACGGAAAAGTGTGCATAGCTGTCTGAGACGAGCATGACATAAATAAGTGCACCGCCAAATCCGCCTGAAAAACCGCCCAGTATTCCCGAGACGAAACTCACTGTCGGAACTCCGTGTCCATCTGTCCGTGGTGTCTTGTATTCAGTCTGTGATTCCTTGGTTATCGGGTCCACTGCCGCTCTGCCGGAACATGGCACTATACCAGCACCAAAGATGTATATCAAGTTTCCAACAAACATGGTGAATCCCATCATCAACATCGAGCCCACGGCACCGGACAGAGCAACAAGGATTACGTTTGGTGGTCCTGTCACCCAAAAGCTCGCCACCGTTGACGCCGTGAATAACCCCGTAACTGCTGCCCCGGTCATCAGCATCACACATCCGGTTGCAATTCCCGTAGCAGTAGCCATTGCCGCTGGTGCCCCCCCCACGGGCATTAAGTGAACCGCAAGAGATGACAGTAGTCCCCCTATTATTATACATACCAATACCAACAAATATACTGTTATCGGCTCCATCTTCTCTTTTCACTCCTTAAATTTTCTTTCTCTTTTCTCTTACTCATTTTTCCTTACTCCCCTACGAAAGGCCCGTATTTATTCCTCGCCCACTTCTCTAACGTTCTGGCTAGTATTACAAGTACTATTGCAATCATTATTCCTATTCCAATGCCCCATGCTGCTGCTATAGCGGGGTTCCAAGCTGGCCCAGCCAAATCACCGAGTAACATTCCTATCACTGTTCTCCAGTTCTCGAACAACACGATGAGCCCGAACGCCAAACCCGTTGCAGGACCACCGTATTTCGCGCAGAAAGCTGCTACATCCTTTGACGTCCTTACACCGCAATCACCGTATCGGCAGATTTGTCCGTGGTAAACTACTCGTCTACCCTCACCGAAAGGTTTATCCTGAAACTCTCTCTCTGTTCCATAGTGTATATCACCGGTAGACGACCCGATTGCACCCACAGTTAGCCCCCAGATGAGGCACAGTAAAGGAAGTGGGAACGGATTGCTTGCCCCTATAACACCAGAAAGAATCCCCAAATTGCTCTGTATGTACGCGATAGCCGTAATGCATATCACTGCCATGAAGTTGTGGGTTGCTATTGGCAACAGATGCCCGTAGAAGACATCGAGATAAATAGGCTGCTCAAATCGTTTATGCGCTGCCTCTCTTCCCACATGGCATACGGACGACCGAACCATGTGCACGAGCGACCCCACTGCTGCACCCACAGGTATTGCTAATATCGCTGCTTTTGGTCCAACGGATTCAAACTGCAGTAATATCAGCATTGCTATGGTCCCTGAGATAGTGCAAGAAAGCGCATAAGACAACCCTTCTCCCGAAATCGCTTTGTTGAAGTACCTGTGTATGTACCCCATCTCTGGCGCTAACTGAACCTGCGAATTCGGATTGCTCTGCGACCCTATGTCTGACTCCAGGTCCTCGAACATACACGCAATGAATGCCAAGAACGCTATCACCAACATCCATGCAAACAAACTTATTACTGGCATGAGGGGAAGTTGGTAAATAACTCTTTATAAAGTTTTCTATTTTTTCGTGCGGAAAACATGATAGATAGAAAGAGGAAACATAAATAACCTTTGTTTTGGGTGAGAGTTATAACCCGAACGGGTAACAAAACACCGAACAGGGAGATAGGCAGTTTTCTGCAAAAACCGACAAAATATTTATTTCAATAGCATTTTTATATAACATACGCACAATAGTCGAATTGATAAAGAAGGAAAGAAGAACAATGGGCATATTTGGGAAAAAGCATCATCCACGAATACTTAAAACCGAGAAGATTAGTTATGCAGATTTGTTTTTTATTCTGCGTCTTTCAAGAGGAGACCTAACGTTAAGACCCATTTTTATTGCCGCAAGTGTTGAACT
>QEXZ01000192.1 GCA_003160755.1 Methanomicrobiales archaeon | reverse complement strand
TGTTAGAGACCGGGGCAGGCACCTTTGATAAAGGACTGGTGCAGCTTGCACGGGACATGGGAGTAACGAAACAGATGTGCGACCCCGCGACACTGCCAATAGGTGCAGGAGTGGGTTCAGCTATTGCTTCTGGATTCGTCATCAAATCGAAATATGGTATATCCGTAGGTCTGGGCATCCACAATGCACCTTCCGCATGGACATGGCTGAAGACATTCAGGAAGGCGCATGCGACGAAAGGACCAGGCGGTTGGGAAGGACTCGGCGCGGATGTGTTCAATATCTGTGATATAGCCTCGAATGTCATTCCGATTATCGCGGGCCAGGATTTCGTGCTTTACGGGCCGATTGAGCATGCTCCAATGACGTTCCCACTGGTGGGGATGGCAGATATGATTGTTGCAGAGGCTAACGCAGCAGAGCACGGTATTGAGTCACTGGAGCCACACCCAATACTGAAAATGACTGCATAGGGGTGCTTTTTTTATCCCCTTTTTATTTATTTTTTAAATTTTTATTTATATATAGTATAAAACTTTATGGGATAGTATCAAATCCAGATGTGGTGGGAACACCATGAATGCAACTATGGATATGGGGCAACAAGAGGCGGAAAAGCGGCATGAAGCCGCAAGATGGCTGGAATGGGGGGCGATTTGATGTTAGCAGGGCTGATTATTCTTTTTGCGTTAATTGTAATGGTAATCGTGGTGTACCTTGTGTTCAAGGTGGTAAAGCATATCATCGTAAATTCGATCCTCGGGTTGCTCGTTCTTTTAGCTGCAAACCTTGTCTTCGGATTGAATATTGCATACACATGGTTGGTCATCCTGATATGTGCGATCGGAGGCGTCATCGGTGCGGGCATTGTCATTCTTTTACATCTATTAATGGGGATGTTCTGATAGGTCTGTTTTGAGCGTTCAAAGAACCAACTGTTATACCAAAAAAAAAGATTTAAATAAATACGAATCATTATAGTCACTATCAGGTGAGTAAAGTTGTTAAACAGATTAGACTCAAGATTATATGAAAATGGTGGGTTTGAAATAAAAGAGGCGCCTTTTTATTTACCACAAGGGAACGAGGTTGCGCTATTCAAAGCTGCCTACGAGAATAAACTACCCGTTATGCTGAAGGGACCAACGGGAAGTGGTAAGACAAGATTAGTTGAGCATATGGCATGGAAGTTAGGTCGGCCGCTTTATACTGTTGCCTGCCATGATGATTTAAGTGGAAACGACTTAACCGGGAGGTATATCATCAAAGGAGATGATGTTGAGTGGATTGATGGTCCTTTGCTTATGGCTGTAAAAGAGGGGGGGATCGTTTATCTGGATGAAGTTGTGGAAGCAAGAAAAGACACAACGGTTGTCATTCACCCATTAACAGACCATAGAAGATATTTGCTGGTTGAGAAATTAGGGAAGATGTTCTATGCTCCTGATGACTTTATGCTGGTAGTGAGTTATAATCCTGGTTACCAGAGTGTGTTAAAGGAATTGAAACAGAGCACAAGACAGAGGTTTGTAAGTATCGCACTCGGATGGCCCGAAGAAGACCTGGAAACACAAATTGTGCAGCAAGAGACGGGTGTTGAACAGGATATTGCGAAAATGCTGGTAAAAGCAGCGAATAAAATAAGAAATCTCGTTCATCAAGGACTCGAAGAAGGTGTTTCTACCAGAGAACTTGTCTATGCTGGCACATTGCTGAAAAGTGGCGTGTCGATGCGAGATGCGTTGTATTCCACGATGATTGAGCCTTTAACGCACGACAGTGACCTCAAAAGGAGTATAGAGGAAATACTTAAGAATTATTTTGACTTAGCGGTTTAGGGGATTAGCGGTTTAGCAAAAACAAACAATCTAAGCCTCTAAACTGTGCTCTCTGCGGTAAATTTTAAATGTGCTAAGTTTAAGGTAACTATTGTGGGCAGGTCTGAAAATGGTAAGGAAATCCATCAAGAAGATTCATGGAACGAGAAAATTAAGGAAAATACTCAACGAGCATTACGAAGGGCAAGTTCTCGACAATTTAGTTGCCTGCTTGTATCCTCTGCTCGATAGAGTCGGTTATGACAGCGTAGAGCAGATTATCGGAGTTTGCACCCAGCTCGCCAGGAATAGCAGTCGAACTGCGGTTACTTTACTCAACGAGAGCCCTGCTCTCGTTGACCGATTGCTAAAGTATGGCGATAAAGATTTAGTGATGAACGTTTATGGTCTTAGTAGCCAGGTCAGCAAGTATAATGATGGTACTGCGGTTAGGTTGCTTGCGGTAAGTCCAGAACTAATAGATAGGGCGGGCTATGAAGGTTTAGAGAAGATAGCCGGACTTTGCAGTCAGGTTGCCAGGGAAGACAGTTTTGTCGCTACCAGGTTGCTGGGTCTAAGTCCGGAACTAATAGATAGAGTAGGCTATGAAGGTTTAGAGAAGATAGCTGGCCTTTGTAGTCAGGTCGCAACGGAGCGTAGATTTATTGCCGCTTTGCTTGAGATGACCCCGGGACTCATAGATAAAGTAGGTCTTGACGTTTTGGAGAATGTAGCGGGGCTCTGTGGTCAAGTCGCGGGGTATAGTAGTAGAACTGCTGTCAGATTGCTTGGACAGAGTTCGGAACTAATAGATAGAGTGGGGTATGACGTTTTAGAGAAGGTAGTCGAACTTTGTAGTCAGGTTGCTCGGAGAGATAGTTTTGTTGCTGCCCGGTTGCTTGAGATGACTCCTGCACTCATTGACCGAGTTAGCTATGATTGCTTAGGGAAAATGGCAGAACTTTGTTGTGAGGTCAACAAGGATGATAGCTTTATCGCTGCTCGGGTGCTTGACGATACTCCGGGGCACATTAAGCGATTCTACGAGTATGGCGGTACGGAATTAGTTACGACTGTTTATGGGCTTTGCAGTCAGGTTGCTCATGATTATAATTGGCGAACTGCAGTCAGGTTGCTTGGGATGAGTCCAGAACTCATTGAGCG
>QEXZ01000191.1 GCA_003160755.1 Methanomicrobiales archaeon | reverse complement strand
ACCACAAAGAGCTTGGGCGCATTATGGTTTGTCAGGAGTGCTGGTCAAAACTATACGAGAGGAACAGTATGGCAGCGGATATAGGCAGTTCCGGCGGCAGTTGCGCCTTTTGCAAGTAGAGGGGGTAGGGGAAAGGGAGAAGATAAATCCGCTCTTTCTTTCTCTTTTTATTTGTATAGCTGCAGTAAAAAACCACGAGATTTCACGAGATTAACACAACACTTTCTCTTTTTCACAAAAAGAAAATCTGTGCTAAAAGAAAAAAAATACGTTCTTTTGGTAAAGCTTTTCTTTAAGCCCTTACAGGGCTTGCGGGGTCGTGAGGTGGGGACCCACATAAGAAAAGGTTTCTCGTGGAAATCTGTGTAATCTTGTGGTTATAAAAGGAGCATGCAACAACCATCGGTATTAATATGGAAGGCATTTGTTGATGAAAACCTTTGTGTAGGGTGTGGGAAGTGCACCGAAGCTTGCTGGACAGGTGCAATTAGGATTATTGATAAAAAAGCAGTAGTAGATTTCAACAGGTGCGTCTGCTGCGCTATCTGCGTGAGGACTTGCCCGCGAGGAGCGATTAGAATAGTTCCCTATTCGTTCCCAATTTTACAGCGAGAAGTGGAGAGGGGAGAGGATTTGGACGAGATAAAAATGCAGCTAAGGGGCATAGGGACGCAACTTGAGGAGATGGAAAGAAGTATCAAAGAGTTATAAGTGTGTAAATAAACGTTAAAAATGGAAAAGAGCGTTAAAACAAACATAAACATAAAATGAAAATAGTTTATGGACCAGTTCCATTGTTCAAGACGGACATGGAATGTTGCCTCTGTTCTCTTACACGATAAAAGATTCGGTCTTGATAAAGTTATTCAATCTTATATTTGCAATCGTAATTGGGTTGCCTCTATTCCTTTTAGGCTTCTAAGAGTGCCATTGAAGGTGCGAGAGACGTTGCAAGAAGCAAAAGAAACATGCTGGCAAATACAATTATTAAAGCCTCCGCTATCTCCTTACCAGGAACGAAAGGATGTGCAAGAATACTATTTGTCACCCAATGGGGAGAACTTTATTCTTTCGGCGCCGGGTGGCCACAGTATGGGCAGTAACTCCACATCTCCTCAAGTTTTTGGTCGCAGTAAGGGCAATCAACGAATAACGCTGCCCCGCAGTATGGGCAACAATCCCATCCTTCTTCATATCCCTTAATTTCCCTACCACATTTTGGACACTTGACCATGCAAATAGATTACAAACCCATATATAAATAACTTATAATACCCCATCTATCCTGGCACCACAACCTGGACATCGTGAGTCTCGTATTTTATTCTCCAGAATCTGGAAGCCATAGCGCCGGATTAGCAACTCTCCGCATTGGTAGCAGTAGGTATTCTCCCCTCCCTCACCCGGAACATTGCCCTCATACACGTATCTCAATCCTGCATCCAGCCCAATTTCTCTCGCTTTACGCAAGGTAGTAACCGGTGTTGGAGGGAGATGAGGTAGCTTATATGCCGGATAGAACTGTGAAATATGCCATGGTATGTCCACGCCTACACTTTTGACGAATTCGGCAATCCCTCTGAAATCTTCCTCAGAATCGTTCAACGTTGGTATAACCAGCGTGGTTACTTCAACCCAAACGCCCAGGCTTTTGTATAACTTTATCGCATCCAAGACGGGTTGCCGGTGCCCACCGCAAATTTTTCGATACAGATCTTCGGAACCTTTCAGGTCTACATTTACCGCATCTAAATAAGGGGCGAGAGTGCGTATCGCTTCCTCCGTAATATATCCATTTGAAACAAAGACATTGCATATCCCTTCTTTACGCGCCAGTCTGGCGGTGTCATAAGCAAACTCGAAAAAGATGGTTGGTTCGGTATAGGTGTATGCGATGGTTCTACAACCATATTGCTTGGCTGCCGCAACAATCTCTTCAGGAGATGCATCTTCCCCTACTATCAGTTTCTCGCCTTCTTTTGGCATCTGAGAAATATGGAAGTTCTGGCAGTTCTTGCATCTGAAGTTACACCCAACCGTAGCAATCGAGTATGCCTCAGAGCCGGGATGGAAATGGAAGAAGGGTTTCTTCTCTATTGGGTCAATCCCTCGCGCAACTACCTTACCGTAGACCAGGCTGTAGAGGACACCACCCCTGTTTTCCCTAACCCCGCATATCCCCCTCCTCGATTCGTTTATCTTACAATGATGCGCACATAGGTGACATCTAACCGCGTTCTCTTCCAGTTTCTCGTAGAACATCGCTTCTTTCATTTTAACCTTCTCTCCTTTCCTTTCCTTTCGATTTGTGCGATGGCTGGACTGGTTACAAAAAATTAAAAAGATATAAAATAAACAATTATCAATTGTTTATTGTCTTTTCAAAGATAAAAAGGTGTAAAAATGGAAGAAGAAGAATTGCGTATAGTAGTAAATGCGGACGCAACGGCAGAAGAAATTGCACCGATAGCGAAAGCGGTGAATGACTTGTTTGTAATGCCCGTAGCAATGCGAAGCAGGAATAAAAAGGGCGTTAGAGTGGAAAAAGGAGAAATTATAGACCTTGAATACAGTGGTCCGGTATTAGAGCGAGTACTGAAGGAGAATCGGGCGATACACACAAATCTTCTTAAGGGTAGATATGCAGGCGTACCGGTGGTTGTCGTTCCAATTCGGAATAGGAAAGGGGATGTGGTAGCAGCTTTGGGCATTTTTGACCTGGTTGGAACAGTAGATTTGGGAGCAATATTTGTGGACTATCCACATGTTCTCGAACAAGTTAAGTCGTATCATAAAACAGAGCGGAAATAAACACAACTTTATATACTTAAAGCGTTAGATATAAGGAGGTGTAAAAAAAAATGTTGTTCATAACGAGCGTGAGAGTTAATCCAGGCATGGTGGAAGATGCGAGGAAATTTGGCGACGAGCTACTTAAAAATCCGCCCACAGGCGTCAAGTTCCTGCAAGTGTATCATACGCTGGGCAGGTATGACGCGATATGGATTTATGAGGCGGAAGACTCGCAGGTAATAATAGATTTCCTCCACCG
>QEXZ01000190.1 GCA_003160755.1 Methanomicrobiales archaeon | reverse complement strand
TTTTTGAGAATGACGTAGAGAGTACGGATTGGCAGGAACTTGAGCCAAAAGAGCCTTATTATTTCTTCGTGCCTAAGGATTTCGCACTGCAAGTGGAGTATGAGAAGTTCTGGAAGGTGACAGAGATATTTGGGGAGTGGTCAAGTGGGGTGAAGACGCATCGAGACCATTTTGTGGTGGGATTTACGAAAGAGGAGATATTTCAAAGGCTTAAGGTGTTTACGGGAAATCTGAGTGATGACGTTCTAAAGGAAAGATTAAAACTCAAGGATACAGGCAGTTGGAAATTATCAGAAGCAAGACAGAAGATTAAAGGGAAAGAGATAGAAAATGAAATTTGTCCTTACGCGTATAGACCCTTTGATGTGCGTTGGAGTTGTTACGAACACACTTTGATTGACAGAGAGAGGTTGCCATTTATGAAGCATCTTTTAGAGGAAAACACTGTTCTAACTTTGATGCGAAAACCTATCCCAGCGGATCAATTGACACAGGTTCTAATAGTGAATTCTATTGGCGATATCAATTTTTACGCCTTCCAGACTTACTTCTTCCCTCTTTACCTCTACCCTGACGAACGCAGAGAAAAATTATTGGATGAAAAAACCTCCAAACCAGAACGCACGCCAAACTTCACCGCTGAGTTTTTACAAGCCGTAAAAGAAGCGTTAGGCACAGAACCAACGCCAGAAGAGATTTTTTATTACATCTACACTGTTCTTTACTCGCCGACTTACAGGAAACGTTACGAAGAATTTCTGAAGATAGATTTTCCACGGATTCCGCTGCCAGAGGATTATGAGAAGTTCAAGAAGTTGAGCGAGTTGGGGAAGGAACTGGTGGAACTTCATTTACTTAAGCATCCTTCGCTTGGTGAAACGGGCGTGGGGTTTCCGGAAAGTGGTTCTGACGAGGTTGAGAAGGTTTATTATGATGAGAGTAGCGAGCGAGTTTGGATTAACAAGGAGCAGTATTTCGATGGGATTTCAAAGGGGGTGTGGGAATATAGAATAGGGGCGTATCAGGTGATGGGGAAGTATTTGAAGGATAGAAAGAAAGAGAAGCGGAAGTTATCGCTGGAGGAGATAGAGCATTACATGAGGGTGGCGAAGGCGTTTGAGAGGACGATTGAGGTGCAGGGGGAGGTGGAGGGGGTGATGGTGTAGAAGTTAGAGTTTTTGACGGCGAAGTTTTAGTGTGCTTTGTGAGTTTTACTTACACACAAGCATGGACATCAATGTGCAAAACCCTTTCTAAACCAGAATCATAAAATACCCGATTCGAACTCTCTAAATTCCTATAGTCTCCTGGAATATTGGACCAGATCTTTTGCGATAGCCCCTACAAATGAGTATAGATGAAACCCAAGACTCATTGCTATCTTGACAAAGTCATAAGATAGTACCTCATTAAATTTATCAAAAGATATTGTAAAGAAATTATCAATAGACCAAATATCTGGAATCACTATTACATTTTTCTGCGAAACCGGGATGCCACATTTCTCGGTGTGTTCAGTAAATGCTTTTGAATCAAAGAATAAGATACTCCTCCTGCAGTTTTCAATCCTATATTTAATGATTAGTTTATCGTTCCAATCTTCCCTTTTAAGCAATTCATAATATTTAGCCAAAATAAGAATAAAGGTCAAAAACAGGTTAAATCCGTCAATAATTCTAAAGTTTGTCACTTCTTCACTGAGAGATTCTCTAAGTATTTTAAGATTTTTAGAATCCTTGTAAATTTTGGGCAGCCTCTCCAAATCGATATATTGAAAAGGAATTATTATCTTTGCATTTCCGTTCACAAACCACCCAAATGTGGGAGTCAAGTCTTTAAGATTGTAGGGTCTTGTTTGTCGAAAAATTATTGAAGTATAGGAGGTTGTTACGTTGTTGAAAGGAATATTCCCTGTTCCTTCTCCAAACTCTTTTAATAATGTTACAGTGCTTTGACTATCTAAAAGGGATTTCACCGAGTCTATATACTCTTCCCTTGAAAAATCATCAATTAACAACTTCCTTAATGGATATGTCATCAAATAAATCTCCAACCAACCTTGACCTTGTTTTGATTGGGCTTCAGAGATAACTATTTCATTCTGACAAAAGTCTTCAACAATTCCTTTAAATCGTTTTGATTTATCAGATAATCTGTCAAATGCGTATCTATCATTTTCTGCAACAGGATCGCTTCCTTCGCCATTTCTCCTGTAGGTTCTCCCATCTTTTGTGATATGCGGCGGCTCTATACTTTCTGGGATAAGGACAGCTAAAATCCCTCTTTCATCATCCACTTTAATTAGTTTAGAATCAAAGAAGGGAAATGGATCGATATGCGAAAGTGCGATATTTCTAATTGTTTCTTTTGGATCAGGGTGCTTTGATAAGTCAAATCCTGGAAAATCATTTGGAACATTGTTATCGTCTGCTTTTATCCCGATGAAGTACCATCCACCGTACATGTTGCGAAAGAAGCTATTGAATGAGCTATTTTTGTGTTATTAGGAAAAACCGACTTATATTCAATATATACTCCTTCTGAGACACCCCTTTCTCTCAAAATTTCAAGATCGGAGAACTCCAATTTTTGTATTTCTTTTTCATTTTCAAACGGATTGAATGTTGTCATGGTTATTCTCAACAGAGTCTCTTATATATAAGTATAAAGATGCAAACAAAAGCAGGGATAAAAGGGGAACTTGCAGAAGAATATCTTTATGAGTTTGTCAACGCAAATAGGGGTCTAAGCATTTACGATCTCTCGGAAAGGTTAGGATGGAACGTTGAGGAGCCACATAACTTAGTTAAAATGCTTGAAGAGGGCGGCTTAATCCGAATAAATGAGTCAGAAGAGGAGGAGAAGCGGAAAAGAAAGGTATATCCCGTGGGATGGAAGGACTTGTTGCCTGAAGATGTGAAAAAGAGTAATCATATCCATCAAATCCAAAGGCTCCGCTATTACCTGGAACCCTTGGTGCTTTTTTCCCGTTTCAAATACTTTTTGCCAAAACTCATAATTTTGCCTAAAGCGGGCACAATAGAAGAAAAATTCAC
>QEXZ01000019.1 GCA_003160755.1 Methanomicrobiales archaeon | reverse complement strand
AATGGGTGATTGAAAAAACAAATCGGTCTGTGTATGAGAATTTCTTTGAACCGCTATTCAAGAGCAAATTTGGCTCGTACAACTCCATTTCGGCTGCCTGGCTCCTGAGCAGGATAAAACTTAGGTCAAACAGGACATTTAAAGGAGAGCGACTGGGGTATCTGCGAGGAGGATTTCAGCAACTCGTGGACAAAATGGCGGAAAAAATTGAATCGCAAGGATGCAAATGCGAATTGAGAACAGGTTGTAAGGTCAAGAAACTCGCGATAGAAAATAACAAAGTCGTCGGTGTGGACACATCCGAAGGCTTTATCGCTTCTGATAACGTTATAGTAACCACGCCGTCGTTGACTAAGACACTTTCAATCAATAAAATAAAGTATCAAAACACTATTTGTGCTCTCTTTGGAACGGAAAGAAGTTTGATGGATGGCATTTACTGGCTGAATATAAAGGCCGAGGTGCCCTTTGGCGCCATTATCGAACATACCAACTTTGTTCCTCGTGCTGACTACGGCGAGAATTTATTTTACGTGGTATCTTATGTGCATGACGAAAAAGACCCGATATGGAAAAGGAGCGACGAAGAGGTCATTGATTTGTATCTCGATGGGATAGCGAAGATGTTTCCTGATTTCCACCGGGAGGACGTGAAGTGGTGTGGATTAACAAAGAAAAAGTACACTGCACCGATATATGAGCTTGGCTATAAAAACAAGATTCTTCCTTATTCTTCGCATATTGAAGGGCTATACCTTGCAGGGATGTTTTCTTCTCCTAACTATCCCGAGCGAAGTATGAATGGTGCAATCCGAACTGGTTTTGAATGCGCAGAAGAGGTAACAAAAAATAGAAAATAAATTGTTGACGCAGATTAACGCAGATTAACACAGCAAAGATGAAAAGACCGATGGATTTAATAATAAAGAAATCGTTTATTGAAAATGAGGTTGAAGAAAATGAAGATTAGCAGTCGGCTAAAGGGTGGTATATACGAAGTAAGTTTCGGATATAACCCCAAAATGGAAGGATATACGACATTGATGTCGCATATACCGAAGTTGTCCGAAATTGCGGGTGACGGATTTGAGGAGGTGTTTCCATGAGAAATAAGAAAGAAACGATTAGAAAATTTGGTAGCTTTACTAATAATGAAGAAGAACAGGGAGGACTTTGGTTACCTAATATTCAAAGATATTTTATTTGGAAAGAAGACCAAATAGAGAAACTCTTTGACTCAATAATGAGAGAATATCCAATAGGTTGCCTTTTGGTTTGGAAAACTCAAGAATCTGTAAAAATGAGAAAATTTATTGACATTTATAGAGATGGGTTAAAACTCACTGATTTCTATGTTCCTAAAAATGAAAAAATAAAACTATTAGTATTAGATGGGCAACAAAGATTACAAAGTTTATTTATTGCTCTAAAAGGAAGCTATAATGGAAAAGAGTTATACTTCAATGTATTTAGTGGTAAGGAGGAAAAAGAAGATATTAGGTATGAGTTCAGATTTCTAAATCCTGAAAAAGCAAAAATTGAAAACGGATGGATAAAAATAAAGGATATTGTATATGATACACGTGGATCCTATAAAATTGCAGCAGACATTATTGATAGGATAAAATCTGAAAGAGCCAAAAAATTAATGAATGGGCTATCTGAAGAAGAAAAAGAATTAACCAATGAGAACATTTCAAAACTTGTAAATAGATTTTGTGTTGAAGAAAATATTGCATATACTGAGTTAGATAGCGTCGACAATCCAGAAATATATAATTTAAATGAAGTTGTTGAAATCTTCATAAGAGCAAACTCAGGAGGAACACCATTAAGCAAATCTGATTTAATGTTCTCTCTTCTAACAGCAAATTGGGAAGAAATAGAAGGGGACTTAACAAATTTCTTAGAAGAACTTAATGGGACATCTTTTGAATTTGGCAGAGATTTTGTGTTAAAAACGAGCCTTATTCTTATTGGTGCAGGAGCCAAGTATGATGTAATGAAATTTAGGAAAGAAAAAAACTTGAAAAATCTCCAAAATAAATGGGAGGATATTAAAAAATCGATTAAAGAGGTTAGAGATTTCCTTTTTAAATACACATATATAAAAGATGATAGGGCTTTACCTAGCTATTTGGCCTTAATTCCACTGATTTATTTTAATTACAAGTATCCGGGTAACTGGAAAAATACCAATAAAAAAGAACTAGCTAAATGGCTTACGAGAGTGTTATTAACAGGCGCATTTTCTGGAAGCTCTGATACTTTATTAGATGCACTTATTAGAAAAATTGGTGAAAAAGGAGATTTTGATATAAACATTATCAATACAGAAATAGTGAACAGGGGTAGAACAATCACTTTATCAAAGGAATCTCTGCTATATACATACTATGGAGACAAAAAGTTGTATCTTATTTTTGCTTTATGGTACCAAGATGTCAACTTTAAACCGGCCTATGAAGGAAATTTACCTTGGGTAGATCATATCTTTCCTCAAACTAGACTAAGAGAAATTACGGATGTAAACCCAGAAACTGGTAGAAAGATCATGAAATATAACAAGTGGAATAGAGACCAAATAGCAAATTTAATGCTTTTATCGGCAGAAGAAAATAGAGATGAGAAGAAAGATAAATCCCCTGAAGAATGGTTTGATAATAAAAATGATGAATATTTTGAAATTCACTTAATTCCCAAAGACAAAAACCGGTGGAAAATAGAAAATTTTGAAAAATTTGTAGAAGAAAGGGGAAAATTAATTGTAGAAAAATTTGAAAAAATGGAGTTATTAGCATGAGCCCGTCGCCCGTAACTCCCCGCTTCGCTGCGGGTGCTATCGCACTCGGGCAACAGGTGGATGTGTGGCTTCGCCCTTAAGGGCTCAGCCCAAATTTGCCCTTACGGGCAAACTTCACATATCCCAAAACCGTTATATAAAATTCCGAACCCACTCCTGTGAGAAATTATTAAGCGCCAATATAATTGGTGAGAGCGATGGAACATAAATCTACTCTTTCAAAATCGGAGTCAAAGGTAGCAATTTTATTAATTCCGTGATGTTTACATGTTGCGGCGATTAAGGAAAACGCTTGTGTCAATAAATATCATTTGCTTCGAGTTCAAACTCCTTTAACAACTTTTCGTCAGCTTTCCCCAGTATTCCCCTGTATCCCTTTAACTTATCGCTTTTTGTCAATGTTATAGAGATTTTAGTTATTGTTTCTTGAATATAAAATGCTATTTCTTCTATATCGTCACCGCCGATGATGAATAAGTTCTTTTGGTAAAGCTTTTCTTTCTAAAAAGTGTTCTCGTGAAAATCTGTGTAATCTGGTGGTTAATGATTTTCGGAATGACTATAAAAGGTATTTTTGGATAAGGCAATGGAAATATATACTCATGTGAGTAATAGGAATATAGGTAAGATAAAAAGCCCGTTGGATTTAATAATAAAGAAATCGTTTATTGAAAATGGGGTTGAAGGAAATGAAGATTAGCAGTCGGCTAAAGGGTGGTATATACGAAGTAAGTTTCGGATATCATTCCAAATTGGATGGGATATGCGACATTGATGTCGGATATACCGAAGTTAGGCGACATTGCTCTTTGAAAAATGCAAAATTATGGCGTGAAACCTTTGAAAACTAATTTCCAATCTTTATTTTAAACCAGATGTGCAGGATTTTAGTAATAGTAAAATAACATTTTTATGTTTGATATAGTATAAATAATATAGTAGTCCACAATGGATAATAAAAAAGTATCTGAAATTGAAAGCCTCATAACCGATTTAGAGGAGGGGCCTAAAGAGCTACTAGAAAATAAAAAGGGTGATCCTCAAGTGATTTCGCTAAAGACCGCACTAGCACAAATATTAGCAGAAATAGACACGCCAATATTAATGGATTTTGGCTGTGGCAATGGAACATTAATCCCAATATTGTCGGATATCCCAGATTTTAAGGACAAAAAGGGTGTTTATGTAGGTATTAATAAGCCTGAGATAGGTGATGAAATACGTATTGCTTTTACGAAATCTGGTTTTTATAAAAATCCAGGAAGTGAGCTTTTGAACTATGAAGAGTTTATTTCTAAAATTGATGAAATAGAGGGTAACATTATTGCAATCAAAAATGCTATTCATGAAATAACATCTATTGCTGAGTTAGGAGAAATAATTCACCGGTTATTGAAAATTTTACCCAAAAATGGTGTCGTTATTGTTCAAGATATGGAAATACTGCCGCGCCCTGAACTGGGAGTTTGCCCTTACGTAGCCAAAGATTTAAAAGAACTTTTTGAAGAAAATGGGTTGGAATGTATTCTGACTCGCTATGACAGTTATAGAGGGATACCTTTATATACCCTTACAGGTAAAAAGGTGGAAGAACCCAAAGCGGCAAAGATAATTTCTGACAAACTCTTATCTATTCGGGAAATCCGTCTAAATGCTATTGAAGAACAATTATACACGCAAATAGATAAGAAAAAGACAGAAGATGGTTTTTTGTGTCTAGCACAACACTTTGATTATGTTGCTATTCAAAAACAAATATCAGATTATAAAAAAGAAGAATTACCCTTATCAGAATTTGAGATATTTAAATACTATTTGACCTTATGTGAGGGAAATATGGACGATATTATAGGAGATAAATCAAAAAATCTAGTAGATATTCCTTGGTTTCAGAATAGAGGTTATGTTTTTGTAATGTTTACAGATGAGTTTCTTAACTCTCCTAATACCGTTCTATTTTTATCAGGTCCACGAACAATTGGAAAAACTACTTTTGCATTAGAAGCGCTTAAATCTCGAAATCCCTATAGAAAACCAATATACATTAAAGTACCGAAAAATTGTGATTACTGGAAATTCATAGAAAATATATTCCTTGAACTGGAAGTTAATGTGGGTTTAGATAAATTATCTACGGTAAGTAAACAAGAAATTACACATGTTATTTTAGACTTCATTAGTAAATTCTCCGACAAGGTTATTTTCTGTTTTGATGACTGTGAAAACACATTGGAAGGTAATCAAATTGCGGATAAAGATCTAGAGTTTTTTCTCTCAAAACTTTCAAAAATAGGTGAGATAAAATGTTTTTTGATTTCCAACAGGCAATTAAGTGATATTAGTGAAGTGTTTGATAATCTTTTTGAACACAGACTTGGACTTTTCCCTCAAGATTATCACGTTGAGCAAGTTTTAGATGCTTTAATATCAAGGGAAAAATTAGGGATAGGAATGTATCCCTCAGAATTAATTTCTGCAATTGGTCGCCATCCAGCAATTGCATTTTTTGTAGGAGAAAATATAAGAAAGTATGGTTCTGTTGATTTGGTGTTAAAAAATAATATCCCGTCAATCAAAAAGAGAGTTATCAGTTCAATTTTAGAAGATATTGCCCTAACGCTCTCTGAAGAAAAAATATTGTGCATTATGAGCCTATTTGTGGGTACTGAGAATTTTAAGGTAATAGAAAAGATAATTAAAGATTCCAATGCGTTTGCCTCTTTGGTTGAAAAGGGGCTTATTTATTTTTATGAGAGCAAGTATTTTATTTTAGATACTCTCAAAGAACATTTTCAGGGGCATGCATCCGAATTAGAGGATTATGGTAATATTACTAACAAAATAAAGGAGATATATAGTGATGAGTTTAAAAATAAGAAAGAGTACAACGTTAAAATAAATTATTACAGAAAACTGACAAACTTTAGATTGTTTATAGGAGAAACAGATGTAGACCTTGATCCAAATGACGAGTACTATTCGTCTGAACTTGCTGAACTTGCTGATACCTATTTCAGTAATCGTGATTATAACGAGGCTTTGAATATTTTTGAAAAATTGATTTCAAGCAAAAAAAGTCAAATCAGATTTCAAATGAGGCGTGCATCGTGTTTAGTGCGATTAAGCAATTCGAAGGGGCGGAAATATTATGAGGAACTTGTTGAGAAAAACAAACATGATAAGAGTGAATATTATCGTATCACATCATCTTATATAGACAGTTTAATATACATAAATAACTACATAGGTGCGAATAGGAAACTAACACAATATTTTGGAATAGATATTGATAAATATGAGCCACATCAATGTAGGCAAAGGGCTATAATCGAAGAAAATTTAGGAAATTACTATCTTGCAGAGAAGTTATACTTAGTATACCTAGAAGAACGTCTCAGCGACCGTAATTTGAAGTTACTTACAAATATGTATTCAAAAATCGGGGATAGTATAGGAGCTTTACAACTCCTTGATGATTATGAACCTTCTTTTCCGAGGAGCAAAATATTGAAGTTAGAAAAAGGTAAGATATTAGTGAGATTGGGACATAATCTTCCTGCTGTGGACATATTAGAGGTCTTATATAATACAAATCCTTCAGATGCCGATTGTCTTCTTCCTTTAATAAGAGCTTTATTAAATCTGTCTAAAGAGGATAAAGAGTATCTCGAAAAAGCGAAAAACTTAATAAAGAAAAGTGGTAAAGCAAAACCTAGGAATTTATTCATACAAGCTAAAATCTTATTGATGATAGAAGAAGAAGATTTTAATAATGCCGTGAGGCTTTTATTTCGTGAATTCCCAGATGAAAAATATGGGAACAATGTTTATATTAAAGGTCTAAAAGCAACGGTCTATATGAAAAAAGGGATTTCTTACAAAGAAAAGGGTTTACCAGAGTACGAAAACCTTCTTAGAAAAGCACTAGAATTTACTGATTTGGGTTTTTCGCTATCAAATGTGCCTCTTTTAATGCAACGTATAGATATATTACGTGAAATGGGTGAAACCGCGTTAATAGATAAAACAAAGGAAAAGATATTGGAAATTAATCCAAAAATTTAAATATAAAAGATGTTGCACAATAAGCAGGATTTCGTATAAAATGGAGGTCAAATGGAGATATTTTAAAAGGAGCAATGTGCGTGATAGAAATGAGGTCTTATATAGAACGGACTTTGTTATTAGTGATTTTTGCCAAATCCAATTGACAACATATTTCATCAATTAATTTAAAGATGCAACGCCGTATAACATGGTATATCTGGCTCACTTCGCTCACCCAAATTTTTCCTAACGGAAAAACTTCAGATATACCTGGCACATTATATAAAATTCCGAACCCACCCTTGTGAGAAATTATTAAACGCCAACATAATTAGTGAGAGCGGTGGAACGAACATAAATCTATAAGTGAAGATTGAAAAGAAAGGGTTGCATTTTTAGGGCGGATTAATATTTACAAAAATACAATACAAAATAAAACTCTAACCCAAACGCAACCATGACCAAAGAAGTCTCGATTATTTTGCCTGCATACAACGAAGCAGATAAGGTGGAGCATGCAGTAAAGAGAACGGCAGAGGAACTGGTGAAAATCGGGTATGGGTATTCTTTTGAAATCATCCTCGCTGAAGATGGGAGCACAGACGGAAGTGATGCAATTGCTGCCGAGCTGGCGGATAAATACGCGTTCGTAAAGCATCTGCACAGCGATAAACGTTTGGGAAAGGGAAACGCACTGAAAAAAGCTTGTAAAGAGGCTCAAGGTTCTATTATCGCATATTTCGACATTGACCTCTCAACGGACATGAGACACGTGGAGGAACTTATCCGTGCAATAGAAAAGGACGGTTTTGATTTCGCCACGGGCTCACGTTTGCTACCGGAAAGCGAAGTGAAGCGGCCACTGAAGAGGGACATCCCGAGCACCGTTTATAATTCACTTGTAAGAATGGTTCTCCACTCCGAACTTCATGACCACCAGTGTGGTTTCAAAGCTTCACTACGGGCTTCCTTGTTCGCTATCCTGGATGAAATCAACGACCCGCACTGGTTCTGGGATACTGAACTACTTGTCCGAGCACAGTACCACGGCTATAAAGTAAAAGAATTCCCGGTCAAATGGGACCAAGGCAGCACTACAAAGGTCAAATTTTTTAAAGACGTTGTAACAATGGGCTCAAAAATTATCGCCCTTTGGTGGGACTTGAGAAGGAAACAGGAAAATAAAAAATATAGCCATTTCAAAAAATAACCACAAGATTACACAGATTTTCACAAGATTATTTATAAAACTTTTTTGTTTTTTCTTTTAGCACAGGTTTTCTTTTTTTTAAAAAAAGAAAAAGTGTTGTGTTAATCTCGTGAAATCTCGTGGTTCATTATTTGCAATTTATTATTGGAATGACTATAAATAAATCCGCGTAAATCTGTGTCTTAAATAGAATGAAATTATACTTCATATACAATGGGAATAGAAAAAAGGGCTTTAATCAGCGTGGGAATAACCATCTCCATTCTCGCTGTTTTGTTACTCAAAGTTGACCTCGGCCTCCTGTTGGAAAGTTTACAAACGATAAACTATTGGTATTTAGCGTTGGCTTTTATCGGCTATTTGGGTTTGAATTTTGCACTTGCTTTTAGACTTTTTTGGCTGCTGAACAAACTGGGTTATCACCACTACTCGTACTGGAACATTTTGCTGTTTCATTTCACCTCAATGATTCTGGGAGACGTAACCCCGGGGAAGGTGGGGTATTTTGGACTTTTGCTCCTGCTTAAAGACGTTAAAACAGAAGACACCTTGAGCGTGCTCACAATAGGGCAAATCATGGATTTTATTATGAAAATAGCAGGCACTGTAGCCTTTGCTGTAATCCTCTCGGGTATTCTACTTGAATTTCAAGCCGTGCTTCTTGCGGGTATAACCATGATGGTTGCATTAACTGCGATTGCAAGCCTGCTCATCTGGTCAGAGAAAAGTGTGAAACTGCTGAGCTTTTTCTCTTTCGGACCCCTGAAAAAGGTAACAAATCTCGTTGAAGACGTTCAAGTTTCTTCATCCAGGTTGAAGTCAGAATTAGTGAAGGCACTGCTTATAAGCATAGCAGGATGGGTGTTTGTGGGTGCGCAGTGGTATTTCATATTTCTGGCGCTTTCACCCGCGACAAATACAAAAATTTCTTTTTTGTTCTTTTTCCTTTTGCAGGCTGTAGTCAGCACGCTTGCTTTTATACCTGTGAGTCTCGGAGGAGCAGGACTACAAGAATCTGCTATAGTGATAATACTGGGGATTCCGGGAGTAGGAGTAGGATACACACTCGCATTTACATTCGGCATACTGGTAAGGGGGATGAGCGTACTCGTTGATGCGGGATTTGGAACGTTCAATCTCAGGAAAATATCATTAAGAGGTATTTTGGAGGATAGGAAATGGCTTTCACGGAATTAACGGCAGTTTTTGTCTGGTGGTTATCGTTATTTTTACTGGGCATGCTCACATATCCCATAACCAAGAAGGTGCTGCGGAATTACGGTAACCTCAGCTACCTGTTCTCAAAGATTTTCGCACTTCTTCTGCTCACTTACCTGACATGGCTTCTTTCTCACTTGTTCTCTTATTCCTCGGCAACGATAGTTCTGGCATTAGCGATAATGCTCTTTTGCTCTATTTTAGCAGTTCTGAATCCTGAATCGAGACGAACTTTCTCGAAGTTCGAAATACGGTCTGTGGTTGAAGGAGAATTAATATTTGTCTCAATATTCGCTTTTTTTCTCCTCATAAGGGCTTTTCGTCCAGAGATAGGTGGTCTGGACATCGGGATGGTGGGAGAAAAATGGATGGACCTGGCTTTTTTAAATGCCATAGGAAGAAGCGATTGTTTTCCTCCGATTGACCCCTGGTTCTCCTCCAGGGTTATTGACTGCTATTATTATTTCAGCTATCTCGTGACGAGTATCATGATAAAAATAACTTCTATTCGTGCTTCAATAGCCTATAACCTGGCGGTAGCAACTTATGCCGCATTGCTCGGCAGTGCGGTCTTCGGTATAGCGGCAAACCTATGCAGAAAGAAAGCAGGTGGGCTGATAGCGGTTATTTTCGTCCTCTTCATCGGTAATTTGGGTGTTTTAGCACCGTTATGGATGGAAACATCAAGGGGCGTAAGCATTTTTCACGCTCTAACGGCACCAAACTTTTCCTATTTCTGGATTCCTTCTCGTGTTGTTCCCGATGGAATCACCGAGTTCCCTTTCTTCACCTTTATTCTTGGTGATTTGCACCCCCATCTGGTTGCGATGCCTTTTCAAATGCTCGTCCTTGGGCTATTACTGGAGATGTACACGGAAAAGAAATTTATTGAAAATAAGCTCATGCTTGTATTCCTGCCCTTATCACTGGGATTTCTCATTCCTTTGAATTCATGGGACTACATTATCTACGCAATGCTCATGCTTGGCATAATCCTGATACTGCTCAGGAGAGAAATAGGAATCTGGAAATCTTTAATCTACTCTTGTACTTTGATTCTCTCGAGTTTAGTTCTTTATCTCCCTTTCTTCCTGGCTTTTCATCCGGCTGCACTCGAAGGAGGAGGAATAGAGCTTGTTACAGGGGGTAGAACGCCGATTTATTCGCTGGTAGCGATGTTCGGTTTTTTCTTTTTCTTGCTGTTTTCCTGGCTGCTCATTTTCTCGGTTCAAACGTTAAAAAGAAGTTCAATTGAAAATTTCTTTGGTAAAGCTTTCTTTTTTAAAGAAAGGTTTTTTTTTGTCCATCTACTTATATTCTTTGCTCTGGTCGCTATTTTGATTCCCGAGCTTGTTTATTTCAACACGGGTTTCAGCACTGCTTTTGATAGAGGGAACATGATATTTAAATTTTATCTTCAGGCATGGCTGCTATTGGGAGTTGCCTCGGCATTTGCTTTTTGTCTCCTGAATGAGAGAATAGAGAAAAGGAATTGGAGGGTCGTTTTTTTTGCTTTTGTTACCGTACTTCTGATAATCAGTGCTCTTTATTCCGTGCTTGCAGTTAATAGCTGGACAGGAAGTTCCATCAGCGCAAGTGCCGTACCCACATTGGACGGGTTATCCTATATGAACGAGCGGGAGGATTACAAGGGTGAATATCAGGCAATCGAATGGTTGAATGCAAACGTCATGGATGCGGTAATCTTAGAGGCAGTAGGAGATAACGTTAACGACGCCTGGCGAGCGGATTACTCAAGACCAGGTAGGATTTCTGCTTCAACTGGTCTGCAAACGGTAATTGGATGGTGGTTTTCACATGAATCCATAATGAGGCCTGAGGAGCAGAAGGAGATAGAGGGAAGGGTAAACGACGTCAAATTGATATACACAACGGAAAATGTTTCGCTGGCGAGGGCACTTCTGAATAAGTATGACGTTGGATATGTCTATGTGGGATGGTTAGAAAGAGAACTTTATGACGGGAATGGACATGGACTGGATAAATTCGAATCAAGTTGTTTTGAAGACGTGTTCAGTACGGCGGAGGTCAGGATATACAGGGTGAAGACGTGCTGAGAAGAATAATGCAAACAATCTTTTAACGAATGTCCCACCCCTTCTGTTCCATGTATTTATATGCCTGTTCAAATGCGTCTGTTTCAGCGTCCTTTTTACTACTGAACCATTTACCACCGTTTTTAATCCCTTTTAACTCGACATATTCGCCTGTTTGACTGTGAATGTCTTTAATCGAGCATTTTTCTATCTTCCACCTTGTCTGGTGTCCCTCTCCGCTCGAAGTATACACAAAATCTATTCCAGGGTTACAGCGATGTATTTCCCTGAACTTATTCTCGAATTGGTTTCTAATAGGAAGAAAGTCTTTGGTTCTCAACATTTCCGCTTTTATCCACTCAGAGATTCCTAATTTATGGAGGAACTTTTTCACTTCCTTAATCCTGATGGTTTCCTCGCTATCCAGATATATTGCACCGCAAATAGCCTCAAAAACATCTGCGATAACTTTTTTGCTTATACTTTCTTTCTTCTCACTGGCTTTGATGTAAATCCTGAGACCAATTTCTTCCCCGTAGTCAGCCAATCGCTTATTATTTTCAAGCTCAGACTTCAGAAAGGTCATTTTTCCTTCATCGAGCGATTCTGACACATCGAGAAGTTCCTCTGCTAATATCAGGCTGATTACACGGTCTCCAAGGAATTCAAGGCTTTGGTAATTGGAGGAATCGGGATGTTCGATAGAATATGAACTCGTGGTTATCGCTTCTTCCAAAAGTGCGATGTTCTTAAACTGATGCCCTATCAACTTTTCTAATTCCATGTTATCAACTATTTTAATCAGTATCAGAGTATGTAAATCGCTTCCCCCCAAAAAAGTAAGAAAGAGGAAAACTGCGGCTTCCTCTAACTAAATCCTTTATTCCTCTCGAATTTTATGCTTACTACAACCCCAGGACATCCTTAAGCCTGAACTGGTATTTCCCCAGTTTACCGCCGAAGTTCCCTGCTGTTATTTTTACCACGCCGGGCACTTTCACCGCCGCTTTTATCCCTGCGCGCATCGCTTCTTTAACTGCGTCCTCACTGAGCCCGTTTATCACCACTTCAAAAACGCCATTTACCTCTGCTGGCAGTTCAGACGCTTCTATTTTGTCTTTCAGTGTGGGGCAGAACTTCTCGTTTATCGTTGCGTGCATGAACTTGTATTTCTGCGAGCCTATTTTCGAACCAGACGCAACAACGCCACCTGTAAAAGGAGTTATCGTGCCTTCTACCTGCCCTATTGCGGACACAGCATCCTCAGCCGCGGTTAATGCAGACATCTGGTCCTTTGCAAGGATAAACAAATTCCCGCCAGCAACGCCCGCCTTTGCGCCCATGTTCTTCTCCATCACGAACTCACCACCCATTATCGGAGTCCTTGATACCTCTCTACCGTAAAGTTCCTCCTCTGATTCGAACCCATCGCCAAAAAACTTCAACTTGAAGCCCGTATTAAATTCCTTCTCGCTTTCCTCTGGCTTTAAACCATTGAATACCGCCGTTGTCGGACAGGTGAGAACGCATTGCCCTATCCTCGCAAGCAGCTGCTCGTCCAATGCCTTATAGCCGAACGTGCACATAATTATATATGCACCAGGTCTTCCATCCGGTGTCTCCTCTGGAGATGCTATTTTATCTATCCCTGCCTCTGCGGGGCACATTATCACAGATGTTCCAAATCCCGTCGCTTCTTTCGCTGCTTCCAGCACCCATTTCTCGTTCACCGCCGTTATCAATACTCGCGCAACCTTTATCGGAAACGCCTCGGCAAATGTATCTTCTATTTCCACGCCTTCCAGTTCTAATCCCATTTTTTCTTTACCTCACAAAATGAGAATAATATCAAAGTAAAAAAAGTTTTCTGTTTTTTGTTGTACCTAAAGTATAACGCCCTTCTACAGTCAATCACATTCCTCTCACTCGAAAATAGAAATAATCCCGTCATCTGTGTTAATCTGCGTTAATCTGTGTCTACCATCTATTTTCTTACTTAGAATATCATCCTCACCAACTTGAACAGTATCCTCGGATTCCTCTTTATTATCTCTTTCAACAATGCTCGATTGCTGAACTCTTTTGTTATCATCTCCCCCTCTAACGCATGAAAAAACCTGTTGAGGTCCTGGCTGCTCAGCCCCAACACGATATTCTTTGTATTCAATCCCGCTTTCAAAACTTTACCAAACTCTTTTCGCCATCTCTTCTCGTATTCGCGCAATCTTCTCTTTGAGAAGTCGTTTTCTTGCACTGCTTTTGCGATTACGTCCCCCGCTATTTCTCCGCCTTGCATTGCTTCTAAAATCCCTCCGCCTGTGATCGGATTAACGTGCCTTGCCGCATCACCAACTAAAATCAATCCATTTGCTACCGTTTCATATACCGGGCCGCTCAGCGGCACCGCACCGTACATCTCAGCTATTATCTTTCCATTCGGGAATTTGCCCCCCACAAAAGCGTTCAGATAATCGCGTGCACAATGGTTCCCACTAGAAACGTCAGCGCCTATTCCAAGACCCACATTTGCGCAATGGTCCCCTTTTGGAAATATCCAGGCATACCCCTTAGGTGCCAGGTCATCACCAAAGAAAATCTCACAGTACTCATTGTTCACTTCAACGTCACACATGAGGAACTGTGCACACGTTGCCACGTCAGCCAAACGCAATGTTGTGTCAATACCACCCCATTTACCCACTCGCGATTCCACGCCATCCGCACCCACAACTACATCCGCGGAAATACGAATGTCCGCCTCCGCTTCCGTAGTTCTTGCATACACGCCCTTTGCATAACCACCGTCATTAACAACACCATAAGCCTGAGTTTTTACTCGCACTTCCGCGCCTGCGCGTGCGGCTTCCTGTGCCAGCCCCTTATCAAATATCCTCCTTTCAAGTACATACCCCACCTCCTCTGCTCCTTCAACCGATAAAATCACCTTCGTGCCGTCAGGACCGTATGTGATAGTTCCTCGTATCCCTGCGCATACCCATCTGCGATCAATATCGACAAACCGCCCTATTTCTTTGCTTACGCACTCACCGCATTTCACTGGCACCCCTATCTCCGGATTTCTTTCTATTAAAAGAACGTCCAGTCCTCGTTCCGCAGCGGTCTTCGCGGTTATACTCCCCGCAGGGCCTGCCCCTACCACTACAACATCGTATTTCTCCTCGTTCATTGTATCTATACTTTGATAGTTATAACGTCATTCCCATAATAAATTGCAAATATTGAACCACGAGATTCCACACGATTAACACAAGAAATATGGGTTAACAGGGGGTAAAATCGTCAATGGTACACTGAAAACTAAAATCCATTATTCTTCTCTCGTGAAATAAACCCTTTCAGGGTTTGCGGGACGTGGGCAGAGCCCACGATGTGTAATCTGGTGGTTAATAATTTTCGGAATGACTATCTTTTACGCACCCGTGCGTTCACATCAATATTTAGAAAACTTTATATAACCCCTTGCATACTATTAGAAAGTAGGAGAATCGAAAAGTGGGACAAGCAGAAGAAGTGGCAAAGTTGAAACCAAGTCATTGGATGAATCGTTACTTAGAGCAGTTAAATACGGAAGAAGGCATGTCTGCGGAAGAGATATTTGAAGAAGAAAACGCACGCCGAGCCAAAGAGGATTTGCCGTTGCTGAAATTTAATTCCATTGGGCGTACGTTAAACACCTTTGGCTATCCAAAATCAGGCACCAAGCATAAGCCCTCGGTAGTGATCAAACCGACAGGCATAGAGACGGTCCTAAAAGATATAAAGCGGAAAGTAGAAAAACTCACCGGACTTATCAAAGAAGAGAAGTTATCATCCATAGAAGAGGAATTTATCTGGCTATTTGTAGAAAACTATCCTGAGTCGCAGATAGTGGATATGCTGCAATTGAACAAAAAGCAACTGGGAGAAATTAAGAAGAAGCTGCATCTGCCGTAGTTTTGCTCCTATAACCACAAGATTACACAGATTTCCACGAGAAATTGTGAAGATAGAAGAAAGGCAGAGAACAGAGGTCAGAATTCTGTTTTCTATTCTCTGATTTATGGTCTTGTGTCTATCTTGTGGAATCTCGTGGTTTTTTACCTCAGATAAATACTATCTTTTGATATTCTCTTCACGCTTCTTCTTATGCCCGATAAGGAAGTCCAGTTGTGAGGTATCCGCCTCACCGAAATCCGCATATCCTTTTTCTTTGATATATTCTATAACCTTCTTAGCATTCTCTTCACGTACTACTACGGTAGAAAAACCCTTTTCGCTACCTACACTGCCCACACTCGCATCGCTTTCCACCGCGGTGAAGTCGGTGCAAACGTTGCAGCCGCTTGCAACAATATCCTCTGCTTCTGTCACCTTGAATTTTACTTTTCCATCGGTCATCGTAGAGATAAATTTACCTTTGATAATATCAGTTTTAACGAGTTTCGAGAAATCAACACCTTTTTCTTGCAGGAATTTCGAAATATCGTCGTAATGGAAATTCTCGGTGCAGAATAGACCCACAACGAGTTTTACGCGCTCACGGAAAATAGGATACTCTTGCTGCAGTTTCCTGACGCCGGAAACGATGCAGGGCGTTCCAACAATGCCCACACCCCGCTTTGTGAACATTATCGCTTCCTTTAATGCGGGCAGCACATCCGCGAACGTGTATTTCGTACCTCCGAGCGTGGTAATCGCAAGCTGTTCGGGTTCTCGCACGTGGAACATCTCAGTTGCCCATTTCTCGTCCCTGCCAGCGAACAAACCGCGGTCTATCATACCCATTTCAATTGCAGAAACCAGAAGTTCCGTTACCATCGCGCCATCCTGTCCCGCGAACCGCTTTGACCGCCCGGCGATGAAGTCTATATAATCGCCCAAGCCGCTTCTTGGCTCGTAAACAAACCTCGGGCATACGCGTACACAAGCACCGCAGTCGAGACATTTGGTTTCATAGTCAGGGAAATCAACGATATTGTCTACCACTGTTATCCCGCCGGGGCATACGGATGCGCAGGTCAAACACCGACTGCATAAGTTCGTATCTATGACCTTAGTCTTTAAATTCTCAAAATACGTCTTGTCCTTTAACGGTTTCTCCGGAACCGCTACTTTCCATTCCGATTGCCCTGCCGCCCCTATTGCTGTTGCCATTTTTTTCATTTCCTCTCAAGCTTATTCAACTTCAATATCTGCATTGAGCACTCCTTAACGCACAATCCGCAACCCGTGCATTCATCCGCATCTATTTTCATTCTTAGTGTTCCACCATCCTCCACCGAGGCACTAATCGCACCATGCTCGCATACCTCTGCGCAAACCCGACAGCCAATACAGCTATCCGGGTCTATGCACTCGGACACCATTGGAATTTCTTTTGGTGGTGGTACGTCGACAAAAAGGTAGTCCTCTCCCTTTGTCCTCTTCAAATGCAAATCGTCCTCTTCTATCTCGTATTCCACGTATTTCTTGTCCTCTCTGATTATTTCCGGCAGCTCTATCATCTCCTCCGTAGGTGTGTACATCTCATCCATATCCTTATATGCGACATCGTGGATTTTCGTCGCTTTTAATGCACCACCGGAGCAAGAATCAATGCAGAAATGACAGAAAATGCACCGGCCATAATCTATTGTGGGATAATATCGCTTATTTGGTGCTTCCTTCATCCGAATCGCATTCGCAGGACATACGAACGAGCAATTGAAACAGCTTATACATTTATCAGGGTCAAACAGTATAAATCCCCTGTAATTATCCGGCATCTTCTTCCTTTCTCTCGGATAAAATACCGTCATTGTGTGTGGGTATACCGATTCCTGCATGGCTACACCCACGGCATACACATTCGTCTTTATCTTCTCGCCTAAATTATATTCTGGTCCTACAACTTTCTTCATACTTTTCATTTTTATATCACCCTCACCGCCACTACTACTAATGATATTGCAAGACCAATTAGGGCCATAACGAGCATTGGCGACCACCCTAATTTCAAGCCCTGGTCAAGTCTATATCGCGGGTATACCGCACGAAGCATGAACAACGTGGTCAGCACAAGATACGTCTTTACCACGAACCAAAAAGCACCGGATAAATCGCCGAGACCTGCAATCGCCGGGCCACTCCCGCCTCCCAAGAATAATACGGTCATAAGCGCACTCAAAATATACGCCTTCTCGTAGCACAATACGTAGATAAGCCCAAAAGCAATCCCCGAATACTCTACATGCGGTCCCGCACATAACTCCTGGTCCGAATCCGCAATCTCAAACGGCATTCTCGAGGTCGCCATCGCAGCGCCGATAAAGAATACCAGTGCAGCAACGGGATTGAGTATTATCCCAGGTATAGATTGCCTACTTGCCATCAATAGCGGGTCTGACGTCCCATATAAAATAACCATCGCGATTGCCGCTATGATGAACGGTATCTCATACGCAAAGTACATGAATGCTTCTCTTACTGTCCCTATATAAGCAAATCGGCTGTTTGATGCCCAACCAAGCCCTAAAATGAACAACGGGAATAGACACACCAATGCGAGTATTATCTGTATCGCATAAGGCGTTTGTATCGCTACAATCGTTCCCGCAGGGATGAACAGCAATGGCAAAAGAAAAATCATGAATGATAGGAATGGGAACTGCAGGAAATAAGGTCTATGTGCGTC
>QEXZ01000189.1 GCA_003160755.1 Methanomicrobiales archaeon | reverse complement strand
ACGTTGCAATATCGGCAGGTGCAAAAGGAGAGCAGATAGACCGTGTTGTGGAAATACTGGTGCGCGAGAAGAAGGTAAGAATTGACAGGGCGAAGGAAGTGCTGGAAGAGATGACCTGAGAAATGAGTTTCAAGTTTAAGGAGACGGAAGTGGCGGATCAGTTAAAGGATGATTTTAAGGAGTTCGAAGAGCGTTGCATGGGGATATTGCTATTCGGGTCTTATGCTGACGAAGAGCCAACGAAGAGAAGCGACATTGACGTTTGTATCGTTAAACCCTCAGAGGGCATTTTAGATGATGTTCTAGGTAAGCTCGGCGGGAAATATGACATAAAGGTGTTTGAGAATCTGCCGCTATATGTAAAAATAGAAGTTATAATGCATCATGAGGTTATATATGGAGATGAACTTGATATATCGGAATATTTTTACTTTTTCAGAAAGCTATGGCAAGGTATGGAGCACCGGATTGCGAGGAACGAGTTCACGGATTTTGCGGAGAGGATGCGATACAGGAGGAAGTGGTTGAATGAGAAGAAAAAGATACTTGGAGAAGCTGGAAGCATTTGAAGAGGAGATGGAATTCATAGAGGCAAAAGAAAGAATCGGAGTTGATAAGAAGGTTCAACGGTCTGAGGAACGCCGTTGTTCATAAATATAACCAGCTGGATTTGGATGCCGTTCAGCGGGGATTGAATAAAATAGAAGTGCTGTATGAAGTATTAGATAAATTAGTGGGAGCTATTGAGAGAAAAGGTGCTTTGGAAGGAAAGTAAGACGGTTTGTTTGATGGCTTTGGCACTATCTAAAAATCTAGTGATTTATCACCGCGGAGTGCGCTGAGCACACAGAGTTTTAAGAATGTTTCAATCATTAGTCGGGGTTTCTGGTGCCTTTGCGTTCTCTGCGTGCTCCGCGGTGAAATTTTCCTATTTTCCATTCTGCCTTACGCAATATTCCTCGCAGCGTTTGCACTTCTCTCTCGGTAAGCTCTGCTCTACCAAGAATCCTTCTAAGCATGAGCAACGTCTTCTCTCTTTTATGGTCCTTGTAACCAATCTCATCAAAAAACGTTTCCAGATGCACGAACAAACGCTCCTTATCCTCTACATGTGCTAATCTTAACCGCATACCTCTGGTTCTGGACATTGAACCCAAATCCCCCCTCCCGTCCACTCCGCTCAATTCGTACATAACGACCGCAACGGCATGCGAGAGGTTCATCACAGGATATTCAGGGCTCGTGGGAATGCATACGACAATGTCGCAATGCTTGAGTTCTTCATTTCTCAGTCCCGTGTCCTCTCTGCCAAACAGGATGGATACGACTTTGCTTGAATTATCTTTACCTTTATCCTCTCCTATTCGTTTAACTTTTTCTTTTAATTGCTGCGGCGAGAAAAAAGGTACTCGGAGATGTTTGTTGACTGAAATACCGTGCTTGGAGGTAGTGCCCACAACAATTACAGAGTTTTCTATCGCTTCCTCTATCGAACCTACAATCTCACTTGTTCTTAGCACGTCGTAAGCGTGAGAGGCGACAGAAACCGCTTTATCGCCCATATCCGCCGGATTTACCAGATATAACGTTGAACACCCAAAATTTTTTAGTACTCTTGCCACAGCCCCTATGTTCTCTTCGTTCTTTGGTTCCACGAGGATTGTTCTTATCTCCATAAACCTTTCTTTAAAAAAGAAAGCTTTACCAAAGAAAGAAGTTTTTCTTTTTTGTGAAAAAGAAAAAGTGTTGTGTCTATCTCGTGGAATTACGCGGTTTTTTATTGTTTTTATCTTTATTGCTGCTTGTGCCCTGATTTGAAGTAGAAGTGGAAAACCGTCTCGTTACTTTTTCCAGCCTCTCACGATAGTCAGAATCATCACGTTCTCGTTCCAGCGCCAGCTCGTGAACTATCTCTTCTCTTGGTTTCGATTTTGAATGTGAGAACCATGAAATTCGGTCTTCTTTCTGGTCTTCTATCGTTCTTCGCTTGCTGGTGAGCTTAGCATCAGGATAAACGGTAATCCAGGTTTCTTGCGATGGTGGTGTGGGATATTCGCGATAACAGCTCCTGCTTATGATTACATTAGAAAGGTGCTTGGAAGCGAGTTCGTAAGCATACTCTATCTCTTCGATGGTAGGACGTCTCGTAACCTGCTCAAATGCAAATGTTGGTGCAAACGGGTTAATCCTGTATTTTATGTCGCGATTCAGCGAGGAAAGAAAGATTGCTATTTGTTCCGTCTCCTTCTCGTCCACAATACCCGGCATGTAAACCGTTTGGATTAACAGTTCTATCCCAGTGTCGTTTAACGCTGCCACCGCCTTTAATACCGGCTTGTTAGATTTCCCGGTGTACCCTTTATGAATATCCTCGGAAAAAGCTTTGATGTCTATATGGGCTTCGGTTAAACCTGCATCCCGCAACTCACCCGCATAATTACCGTTTTCTTCACGCCCTATCTCATAACCATTGCTCATCAAAACAATTTCCCCAAACCCTTTTCCTTTCAATCCTTTCACGAGCGTCAGGAGATAGTCCTTGTCAAGGGTGGGTTCTCCGCCGGTAATCATTGCCTTGGTGGGAAGCTGCCCATAATGTTTGAGGCATGCCTGTTCTGCTTTTTCCAGCGTCTCTTCTGCACTAAGTAAAGACCCTACGCCATCATCACGTGCAGGCCTGAAACAACCCTTACACCGGAAATTGCAGCCGGTAAGCATGAACCAGATGCGGGGTTCTATTTCCGAAAGCGTGAAGTATTGAATGCCTCGTTTGCTCATTTCGACAACAATATAATATTTACTCTTCAGGGTATAAAAATACTCGTGGACAAAAGATTCAGAAAGAATTGATGGGGGTGTTATAAATGTCATCGCATAGCGAACAAGGAGAAGAAAAAAGCGAAGGTTTTTGTTTAGATGAAGAATTAAAATCTCTTGGTGTCGAGGACTTATACAATTTAGTACAAAATCTAATACGCAAAAACCCGGAAGTCCATAGATTGGTTTTGGAGTGGTTTAAAGAGAAGGCAGAGGCTTCAAGCGTTGCATATTTTTTTCGAGATTTGCGAGACGAAGGAAGAATGGGAATATTT
>QEXZ01000188.1 GCA_003160755.1 Methanomicrobiales archaeon | reverse complement strand
TTGATATCTTAAGAGATGCCGACAGCATCTCGTTTTTCCATGTAAATCTGCCCTATTACTTTCTCCGAAATGGTGTGGAAGAGACAAAAAAGCGGTGCTTGTGGGGGTACAGGAAGTTACCTGATAGCCTGAAAAGGGTTGTGGCTGAGTTCGATTACCAAAATAAAGAACTTGAGTTACTGGTAATGACTTGTATTGGTCATGAGTGAACAGTGAATTTACCAAAACTTCACGTAACACGCTGTTTGTGGCTCAGTTTGTTCGCTCAAATGCTTCGCACTTCATAAATATCGAGACAGATAAGCAAAATTCGCGCCGCCACCGCCATTTCCTTCTATTGAAGATATCCTGTTTTCTTTAATAAGAAAATGTTCCTTATAACTTTAAGAAGGTTTAAAAGATAGTGATTACCTTAAAGAAAGATGGGCGAAGTGGGAGATGCAGCGGAAGAAATCATGGATGAGGGGAGGAATGGCAGGTGGCATGGACCTTTTAATACGTTTTCTGATGCAAGAAATTATGCACAAAATCTTAATAGAACAGTTAGCTACTGTGGCTTCTGTAAACCTGAGGCGTGAGATATGATGGAGTATTTTGTGCTGTTTATTGTTTTTATCGTTTTGATTTTTTGTTATGTGATATACAGAGAGCTGGGAAAACAAAAAGAAACAATACAAAAAGTTGAAACTGAGTTAGCAACTCAAAAAGAGCCTATTGTTGGACTTGAAGCAGTTTCTTCCGCTTTGCAAAACTCGGCAAAGGATGTTAGAGAAGCAACACATACAGTCGATAAGGAAGTGGCAAAACTTCTTGAACAAGCGAAATGGCAAAAGGAGATACGAGATGAAGTTAAGGCAATGAGAGACGTTATCATTGGCACAACTACAAGAGGAATTGCGGGAGAGAAACTCCTACAAAGAGCCCTAAACTCCTTACCTCCAACTATGATTGAATCCAATTTAAATTTGAGTGTAGGAATTGTTGAATATGCCTTAAAATTTCCTGATGGGAAATATCTCCCAATTGATTCCAAGTTCCCATATCCTAAGGAGATTGAGAGGTTATCTGTGGTGAACGATGAAGAGAAAATAAGAATCATCAAGGATATGGCATCAAATTTCAAAAATAGAGTGAAAGAAGTCTCAAAATACGTAAATGATGAAAGAACAATTTCATTCGCTATTGCCGCTTTTCCGGATTCTATTTATTCGCTTATAAATGATAATTATCCTCAAGTGATATCAGAGGCTTTCAAGAGAAATGTGATTGCAACTTCTTACTCAAACGTTCAGCAGATATTGTTATCAGTTTTACAAATTAGAGCGTTTTATGGTGTAGAAGTTGACATTGAGAGAATGTTGACAAATATTGAAATTATCAAGAATCTAACTGATGAAATTGATGCAATAATAGAGAACAGGCTCGATAGATCTAACACTATGATGGTGAATGCTATTAGGGAGCTTAGATCTAATGTAGATAATATCAAAGCGAAGCTAAGAGAGATCCGAATTGAAAAAGAAGAAAAGCGGTGAACAAAGGATGCTCCCGCAATTCATTATGGGAGGGCACGGTTGTAGCTTAATCCCTACATGTGCCCAACGCATATGCGGATAGTCTTACTCCACAAACTCGAGTTTCGATACCCTGAAACCCGGTTTTTGATATGATTTTTTACATTCCGTGCACTTGTATCGGAGGAAAACCTTTTTTGTCGGCTTATCGCCACCGGGGACTTTAGAGAACTTACCCGTATTCCCAATTCCCGACCTGCGTTTCTTCTGTCTTACTATCCAGTGTAAGGAAGAAGCTCTTCCCTTTTTTACCTTTTCCACTTCGTGTATGGTATGGCGGTCACAAAAGGGGCAATAAACCCGTATACGTTTTGGCATCTTCATTTTTCTGTTTATGGCTCGCACCTACTCCTACTTATTATCTCCTTTTTATCTTTGTATATAAAGTATAGCTTCCTTCTATTTAAGACACAGATTTACACTGATTTACGCAGATTCATTTTAGTTTAACCGTCCGTGTTTGTTGATTCTTTTCATCTGTGTTTCTAATTTGTTTTGTCCTTCTTTCCTCCTCCGTGTCTCCGTGCCTCTGTGTTTTTATTTGTTTTTTTTATAATCCTTACCGCAACCCCGCGCTTGCACAATATCTCGGCATTGGTTTTTGGTAGCATAATAACATCTTCTTTTCCCACGTTATATATTTCTCCATCTATACCCATAAAAGTAGGTATGTCTTCTAATATTCTAACGATATGCATTTCTTCATTCTGATTGCTGCTTTCTGCGGAATCCGACTGTTCAACCTGTTTAAAACTCGGCTCCACCGTTTCGGTATCGTCCTGCTGCTTTTGCTCTTCCCTTTCATCTTCCCCTATACCTTCGCTTTTGATTGCGCGCTCATCCTCGCTCGACAACAACGCAAACAATCTTTCTTTGCCTTGCTCCACATAGTTTTTCACGCCTTCAAATATCTTCGCTTCTTCCTCTAACATTCCCTTAGGCAGCGTTCCCATACCCGAACTGGCAAGTTTTACTATTTTCCCTATGCGTCTCTGGATTATATCCTCTGCTTTCATTCTTGCATTTCGTATCTCGTCTTCCACGAGTTCGCTTCGCCCCCTCTCGCCACCCGCTTCTAGTTTCTCATCCTCTAACTTCTTCAGATATTCTCTCACGTCCTCATGGAAGGTCTCAGGTAACATCTGCAGTGATGCCGTGTTTCTCTCCTTATGCAAAAGTTCCCAGAGCTTCTCTATGTCCATATACACACTCTTTTTGCGTTGTAAATTATGAATTACTTATCTTCCTAATAAGTTCTAAAAACTTTTCCACTTCCGCCTCAGTATTATACAAATACACCGAACTCCTGACTGTTCCCTCTGCACCCAATCCGAGGTAGTTCATTAAAGGTATGCAGCAATGATGCCCGGACCGTACAGTTATGCTCGCTTCGCTGTCCAACCGCGACGCAACTTCGGTTGGATTCACGCCCTTTACATTGAAAGATATAACCCCTATCCTCTGCCCACGCTCAAAAGCTTCGCTCCCGTAGCCATAAATCTCGACATTATCCAGTTCC
>QEXZ01000187.1 GCA_003160755.1 Methanomicrobiales archaeon | reverse complement strand
CGGGAAAAGAAAATGATAGAGAAGTTGGGATATTCATGGGAAGTGGAAAAGGACTATCAGAACTGGGAAATAGCAAGGGATGGAATTGAAACGATGGAGGAGATGATAGATAAGGTGAGGAGCATTCTTTGAAGATAATTGAGTTCCATAATCAGGCGAAAGCAGAGGCATCGAGAAAATGGATTATGAGTTACAGGACTTTGGTTTTGGCTAAAAATACGGTAAAGGTCAGATTGAGTATAAGGGAGAATCTGTATGTTGATCTTTACTTCAATCGGCGATATGGCACAACAAACTATGCTTTGATTTTGGATGGCGAAAGGATATATGGGCGTGATTGTTATGGTGAAAACTGGCATCTTCACCCTTACGATGACCCAAGTAAGCATGACATGTCTGAAAATGGGAAAAAGAGCCTGAGCATAGAAGAATTTGTAGATGAAGTAGAGGAAATACTGGTAAAAATGAGTTTGGTGTAAAAAAACCTTTCTTTTAAAAAGAAAGTTAACTTTACCAAAGAACTATTATACTTTATACACAATTCTCTGCGTGCTTTGCGATAAGCAACAAGTACAAAAACTTAATTATCCCCTTTCCCCTTTCTTCTCTCCAAGGTTCTTCATTTCATGCTTTTCACACGAAATTTATCGAGTTCAATCTCTTTGCCCTCACGGAAAGCATTTTCGGTAAACTTATTGCCTTCCTCTATCATCCCCGCGTATTTCAGTCGTGGTGTAGCCAATAGGTTCGATCTGTTTCAACTTCAAAAAGTACAATTTCGCCTGTCACTTGAACCGGTCATCCGTGAAGTCATCAGATACCAGAAGGAGGTCAATGTCAGTGTGCGGATAAAAGTCACCTTAAGCTTAGCAAAGCTTTCTTTTCCAAAGAAACGTTTGAAATAAGAACCACTCTGCTTATCTCCGATTCGTCCACAATCCGGTAATTATAATTCGCATTCGCCTTAACCTTAGCATCAGAAGCAGCCGCTGCTAAACGTTCTGCAATTTCACTTGCAAACTCCTTTACCTGACGATGTGCAGGCATAGCTTCTCGGGACAATCGTTTTCTCGAATACCCGAGGTGCATGTACGCCTTCACCTCGATAAAATCAGGATTCGCTATTTTTAACAATTCCGCATATCCCGCTGGATTTAGCATGTTCAGCCCATGTATGCAGGTAATCCTTATAACCGTTCTCGTTTTTTCTTTCTTCATTCTTAGCTCGTTTAGCGATTCGTTTACCCGCGACCAGTAGTCGGCATGTGCAACTCGTTTATAAATGGTTTCATCCGGAGCATTCAAGGACAAATACAACTGTGTGGGCTCTATTTCCCGCACAACGTCCGGATTCGTGCCGTTAGTCACCACAAAAGTGGTCATGCCATACGAATGGAATTCCTGTATAAGCTCCTTTAAATAGGGATACAAGGTAGGCTCGCCAATAAGCGAAATAGCAACGTGCTTGGGACTCTCCGCTTCGGCAAAGACATCTCTGTCCGTCTTTGGCGAGCCTTTAAACCCGGAAATGAGCCTCTTTTGCTCTTTTAGACAGCCTTCTGCTATCTCTTCCGGCGAATCCCAAATAACCTCTTCTGCTTCTGCCCCTGTGTTTATGTTTATGTTGAACGCTTCAAGAGGGCGCCAGCAATGAACGCATCGCTGATTGCAGAAAATGGATGGTGTCATCTGGACGCATCTATGCGCAGAAATGCCGTAAAATTTGCCCTTATAACAATTCCCTTCGCCTCGGATAGATTTCCACAGCCATAAACACGTTTTCACCGCACTGTGCTTGTGCATGCCTACAAAGTGGTATCCTTGCTTTTCCAGCGTTTTCCTTGTTTTTGCCTCTTCGGCTTCATTGTAATTCGATGTAGCCTCTGGTTCCATTCACAAGCACCTCCTCCCCGTCCCGTATCTGTTCGTCTTCGAGTGGGTCGGTCTCAAGCGAATCAACAACCGGTATCTCCGCTATTATCGCCCCCACTGCCACTATCGTATCTACATGCTGAACAATCATAGCACACGGGCTTTTTCCATGCTTCTTAAGCTGATAAATCACATAAGAGCCAACAGTTGAACCTTTTCCGCCCGGGAATATCAAAATGCGATTGGTTATCTCTTCTCCATAGATGTCAAGCGATTTATCCATGATAATGCCTGTGACGGGGTCTACGGCACCGAGGAAGGAGATTTTCTGTTTTGAAATTAATGCTTTCCCGGAGGCTACGCCTTTTGAGATGCTTCTGCCTTTTATTTTCATCGTTCAACAATTTTATTTTTAAGTGTTAAAGAAAAAGTTAGTATTGTAATAGAACATTATTTCTTGAAGGAAATTAAGGAGATAAAAATGGAAGAAAGAGAAGTACGTGGAAGAGAGCGGGAACAGCAAGCAGAAGCGCAGTCTTTGCTATTAAAATTGCGCCAATATCAGGCACAAGCGGAGACGACATCGCAGGAATTGACTTTTGTCCGGCAGGCGATAGTAGAGCATGATAAGGCGATAGAGACGATAAAGCAGTTGAAGCACATGAAAGCCGGTGACGAGCTGATAGTGCCAATAGGGGCTAATTCATCGGTTTACGTTACACTCAGCGATACAGATAAGATAATTGTCAGTATAGGCGGCGGTGTAAGTGCAGAAAAAGACCCTGATTCTTCAATGGAGTATCTTAAAGAGAAGAAGGAGTCGTTAGAAAATTCACTGCGTGAAATGAGCGGAATGATGCAAAAGCTGGAGCAAGAAGCGCAGAAATTGCAGGCACGATTACAACAAATCGCCGATAGTGGCACTGGCACCAGCACGGGCACCGGGAGAACGGGGTAAGTAGTGACCACAAAACGAGTAATTAAGGATTAGTTAGAGGCGGAGAATGGAAGTAGAAAAAAGCTTCATGGAAGAATGAAAGAACAATGTTTGACAAACTGAGAACGAAGTTTCGGGACTTCTCCAAAAGCATCGAGCACAAAATAAGCGAGAAAGGAAAGGCGGCATTAGAAGGGGAGACGATTTTGAGTGAGAAGGATTTGAAAGAGCCGTTAGATAATCTGGAAACGGCGTTGTTGGAAAGTGACGTGGCATTATCCGTAGTGGAGGAGCTGATTGCGG
>QEXZ01000186.1:2567-3140 GCA_003160755.1 Methanomicrobiales archaeon | reverse complement strand
ATGTAAAAGGAGAGATACTGCAGCTCAAGGACAACATCAACGGCATGGTTGACCGTCTCAATCTAATTGGCGGTGAAGTATCAAGGGTAACAAGGGAAGTAGGAGTAGAAGGGAAACTTGGCACACAGGGAGAAGTGCCGGGTATTGCGGGTGCCTGGAAAGAGCTGACTGATAATGTGAACATGCTGTCTGCAAACCTGAGAATTCAGGTTAGAGATATTGCTAAGGTAGCCACGGCATTAGCCGATGGAGACCTCACACAAAAAGTCACGGTGGATGCAAAAGGAGATATATTGCAGCTCAAGGAGACGATTAACCGCATGGTTGAAAAAGTCAATCTAATTGGCGGTGAAGTATCAAGGGTAACAAGGGAAGTAGGCGTAGAAGGGAAACTTGGTGCGCAGGGAGAAGTGCCGGGTATTGCGGGGACCTGGAAGGAGCTGACTGATAATGTGAACATGCTGTCTGCAAACCTGAGAATTCAGGTTAGAGATATTGCTAAGGTAGCCACCGCATTAGCTGATGGTGACCTCACACAAAAAGTCACGGTGGATGCAAAAGGAGATATACTGA
>QEXZ01000186.1:0-2557 GCA_003160755.1 Methanomicrobiales archaeon | reverse complement strand
GTGAACATGCTGTCTGCAAACCTGAGAATTCAGGTTAGAGATATTGCTAAGGTAGCCACCGCATTAGCTGATGGTGACCTCACACAAAAAGTCACGGTGGATGCAAAAGGAGATATACTGAAGCTAAAGGAGACGATTAACCGCATGGTTGAAAAAGTCAATCTAATTGGCGGTGAAGTATCAAGAGTAACAAGGGAAGTAGGAGTAGAAGGGAAACTGGGTGCGCAGGGAGAAGTGCCGGGTATTGCGGGGACCTGGAAGGAGCTGACTGATAACGTGAACATGCTGTCTGCAAACCTGAGAATTCAGGTTAGAGATATTGCTAAGGTAGCCACCGCATTAGCTGATGGTGACCTCACACAAAAAGTCACGGTGGATGCAAAAGGAGATATACTGAAGCTAAAGGAGACGATTAACCGCATGGTTGAAAAAGTCAATCTAATTGGCGGTGAAGTATCAAGAGTAACAAGGGAAGTAGGAGTAGGAGGGAAACTTGGTGCGCAGGGAGAAGTGCCGGGTATTGCGGGGACCTGGAAGGAGCTGACTGATAATGTGAACATGCTGTCTGCAAACCTGAAAAATCAAGTAGGTGACATTGCTAAGGTAGCCACGGCATTAGCCGATGGAGACCTCACACAAAAAGTCACGGTGGATGCCAAAGGAGATATTCTGCAGCTCAAGGAGACGATCAACAGCATGGTTGATAGCCTCAACGTCCTTGTTACCCGGGTGCGGGATTCCGCCAATATGGTTGCCTCATCCGCTCATGGCATTGCAGCATCGGGTACCGAGATGAGCACATCCACAACGCAGGTAGCAGCATCGGTGCAGCAGATAGCAAAGGGTGCACAGGAGCAGGCAGAGAAGATAGATGCGGCATCCTTGTCTGTTGAGCAGATTTCAAAGGCTGCTACTGAGGTATCCGGCAGGGGGGATGAGGTGAACAATGCAGCATCTGCTGCGGATGCGAGTGCCCAGACAGGTCTTAAAACAGCGGGTGATGTTGCCGAAAGCATGCAGAGAATATCAGAGGTATCCGAGAAAACATCAACAACAGTTGAGACCATGACGCAGAGGGCTGAGGAAATTGCCAATACACTGGGTGTTATCACAGGCATCGCGTCGCAGACAAACCTGCTTGCATTGAATGCCGCGATAGAAGCTGCGAGGGCTGGTGAGGCAGGCAGGGGCTTCGCGGTGGTTGCAGAAGAAGTACGCAAGCTTGCAGAGAACAGCAGAAAATCCGCAGGTGAGATTGCAGAACTGATGAAGTCTGTACAGGAGGAAACATTATCTGCCTCAGAGGCAGCGAAAACAATGACAGAAAGTGTGACAGCAGGCAGGGGAGCAACAGATAAATCTTCAGTGGCTTTTGATAACATCACATTTACAATGAAGCAGACATCAAATGCAGCCCGGGCGATTTCAGAAGCAGCAACCCGGCAGAAAACAAGCATTGAATCGGTTGTAATGATGGTGGAGGGGATATCCACGATTGCTGAGGAAACAGCAGCAGGTTCTGAGGAATCTTCAGCATCTGCCCAGGAACTAACCTCCGCTATGGAACAGCTCACAACTTCAGGTCAGGAGCTGGTAGGTATTGCCACAGAACTCCAGGATGCAGTGGCAATGTTCAAACTTATTGGTGAAGCAGAGGTTAAAGCAGCAAAAAAAAGTGCTGCGAGGAGATAAATAAAGGGGGGATGATACATGCCAGAGGAAACAAAACCTTATGTAATCTTCAGACTTGGAGATGAGGAGTTCGGCGTGGATGTGATGAACATAAGGGAGATTGCAAAGATAACGACAATTACAAGGGTTCCTCGCTCCGCCGATTTTATTGAGGGGGTAATAAATCTCAGGGGCAGCCTGGCAACAGTCATAAACCTCAGGAAAAGGTTTGGGTTTGAGCCTAAGGAGATAGATGCGGATTCAAGGATAATTATAGCAGAGCTTGAGGACAAGCCTGTTGGCATGCTTGTTGATGCTGCAATAGAAGTATTGAGGATCCCCGTATCTGATATTGAGGCAACGCCTGAGATGGTTACAACAGAGATTTCCAAGGAGCATCTGGGTGGTGTGGGCAAGGTTAAGAACCGGCTCATCTTCTTACTTGACCTGAAGCAAGTGTTGACAAAGAAGGAAATAGAAAAAATTTAAATACGTTTGCTATAAATAATAAATATATATCATCGAACGAAAGGAGTGTGAGTGGTATAATGCAACAAGAACAAAAGGGAGTATACAAACTTATCGCAATGGCGGCCCTTTTAGGTATTTGCTGCTTTCTCACTTACTACTTTCGTGTGCGTGGAGTCTACATAGTTTTTACGCACTTCTTTTACATTCCGATTATCTTAGCATCATTGTGGTGGAAAAGAAAAGGTTTAGCTGTGGCGATATTTTTAGTATTATTGCTAATTTCCAGTTACTTTCTTATTGGAATGGAAGCGGAGCATATTAATGACTTGATTCGATCCTCTATGTTTATTAATGATTTAGCTCGATCTTCTATGTTTGTGGTTATTTCCCTGGTGACTGCTATGTTAAGTGAGCG
>QEXZ01000185.1 GCA_003160755.1 Methanomicrobiales archaeon | reverse complement strand
CGTTAATAAAATTGTACCTCGAGTTCAGGATGGATTGTATCTTGCTGTGGAGGCGTTTCTCTGACCAATCCTTCCCGGTCTCACTCAATTCATCGAGTTCCCGGCCTATGATGGCTAAAGCCTCGTTTCTTGCATCGGCTTCCTTAACGCGCCTTTCCCTGTTAGTATAAACGACCGCCGAACGTTCTCGACCGTATATCTTCCTCTGCTTTTTTTCTGCATATATATGGCCTGCTCGACTACTGCGGACAAGTGTATCCGGGCCTATGGGAATATCGGTCATGCTAATAATTCTTTTTGCCTCGTTGGACGTTTTTGGTATGCCACATACCAATTTCCAGTTCATACCTTCTACCATTTCCACATGTTTCTTAGAGACGTTGCCACGATCCCAAATCAGTGTACCTGAGTCTATGGATAGACGATCTAAGCGAGCAAGGAGATTTTTCACGGTTGATGCGCTGTTCCTGTTTCCTTTATAGACAAAATGCGCAATAGGATGTTTATCATGCTTTGATACAAGTGCTGCAAGGTTTACCTGGCGACGGCGGATCCTTTCAGGGTTGTATCCAAGTTCCGCCAGAGGACAACTAACCCCAAAGAATAGCACGGTCGTAAGGTCGTAAGCCAGAGTTTCCTTAGCTCCCGGTGGGAGGGGATGGTCATGACGCCATTTCTGGTAGAGTGTATCATCCAGTTCGGCGCTCAGATCTGCGATATGTCCACATGCACCGTCATCCCGGCATACAAAATCGAGTGCCGAAAGAAACGCATCCTTTGTGAATTCTTTAGCGGGAACATCAACCAGATAAGGAAGATCCGTAGTAGGCACCCAGCGTTCCAGTTGGGTGGCACTCTCGGGATCGATGACTCTGTTGATCGCCCAGAGGGTCAGCAATTTCCCAGGAGACGGTCCATCAATGTGTGAATTTCCGCAGCAAATTCTGTCAATTATGGCTATAAAATCAAGATCTTGCGCAATCGCCCATAATAAGCGGACATCTCCCGCCCTATATGAGTTGGATAGATTTACGCGATCCAAGACCCGTTTACGCGGTTTTTCAGTTGTTGATAGTTTATCTTCGGGGCCGATATAGCGTACAAATTTGCTAATAACCTTCTTCCCTTGCCTTATGGATTTGTATTCCGCGAGGTATACACGATTGCCTCGCTTGTGTCTTTTGATTGCCATGTAGGAGTTATAACACCTACACATATATAAACTTCAGAGTCAAAAAACATCTCAAATAATGAGCCTGATAGCGCCAACATCGCATAAGAATGGATTTTTAGCACACATTTGATGATGTGTAGGTGGCACATCTAATTCTGTTCAGGTGAGGACGGTAGGGATACCAAAGAAGAGTGGGGGAGAGAGGTTGTTAGGCATACCCACTGTGGCTGACAGAGTGGCCCAGACAGTGGCAAAGATGTACCTTGAGCCTTTGGTAGAGCCATACTTTCACAAGGACTCATACGGGTACCGACCTGGTAAATCAGCGATTCAAGCAGTTGGAGTGACGCGTAAGCGTTGCTGGAGGTATGATTGGGTGCTTGAATTCGACATCAAGGGGTTATTTGACAATATTAATCATGACCTCTTGATAAGGGCGGTAAGGAAACACACAAACTGTAAATGGATGCTTTTGTACATAGACAGATGGTTGAAGGCTCCATTTCAGAGACAAGATGGTACGTTAGTGCAGAGAGAAAAAGGAACTCCCCAAGGAGGTGTGATAAGCCCCTTGCTTGCCAATCTCGTTCTGCATTATGTGTTTGATAAATGGATGGAGCGGAACTATTCGCAAGTTCCATTTTGCCGCTATGCTGATGACGGAGTTGTGCACTGTCGGTCTGAAGCAGAGGCTTTAAGGCTAAGGGGAAATCTGGAGGCTCGGTTTGGGAAGTACAATCTTGAGCTTCACCCAGAGAAGACGAGGATTGTCTATTGTAAAGATGATACTCGTCGAGATGAGTATCCCTACACGAGTTTTGATTTTCTTGGCTTTACATTCAGGCCAAGGAGGTCAAAGAACCGGTGGGGTAAGTATTTCATCAACTTCACTCCAGCCGTGAGTAATAAAGCGGCAAAGGTGATGAGGCAGAAGGCCCGAAGATGGAAAATACACCTGCGAAGTGATAAGTCCTTGGACGATCTGTCAAGGATGCTCGGTCCCATTATCAGGGGCTGGATCAGTTATTACGGGAGCTTTTATAAATCCGCGCTGTACCCAATTTTGCGACATCTGAACAGAATATTAGTCAGATGGGCAATGAGGAAATTTAAGAGGTTTAGACGCCATCGTAAGCGTGCGGAATACTGGTTAGGGGAGATTGCCCAAAGGCAGCCTTGGCTGTTTCCACACTGGCAGATGGGTGTGAGACCTATGGCTGGATGATGGGAGCCAGGTGAGCTGAGAGGTTCACGCCGGGTTCTGAGAGGACGTAGGGGGGAAGTTCCCCTGCGTTACTCACCTCGTTGTCTGTTTTGAGAAAGAAGCGGAAGCCAGAGCATTTGGAGTTGCGCTGAGGCGGCGTATGGGTAAGTTCGGACTCACGATATCTGAAGAGAAGAGTAAGATTATCGAGTTCGGACGATACGCATGTACGAGAGCGAAGCGATACGGCAGGAAATGCGAAACCTTTGATTTTCTCGGTTTTACGCACTTCTGCGACAAGTCCCGATGGGGCAACTTCAAGCTTGGGCGAAAGACGTCACGCAAGAAGTTCAGACAGAAGATGGTGGATATGAATATATGGTTGAAGCGTATCCGAAACCGTGCCCAACTGGAAGTATGGTGGAAGGTGCTGGGGCTAAAGTTGCTTGGACATTACCGCTACTATGGAATGAGCGGCAACTCCCGTATGCTACAGAACTTTTACCATCAGGTCGTGAGACTCGCCTTCAAATGGGTAAACAGGCGTAGCCAGAGGAAAAGCTACAACTGGGCCCAGTTTCTCCGTTTCATCATATTTAATCCACTCCCAAAGCCGAAGATATATCATTCGCTATACAACCTGAACCCGTAGAGGATGTGCTTCTGAAGAGCCGGATGAGGGAAATCTTCACGTCCGGTTCTGTGAGGGGGCTCATAGCAACCTTGGGGCTATTACCTCAAAAAAAAGGTGTGCTATGGGCTCTACTCGA
>QEXZ01000184.1 GCA_003160755.1 Methanomicrobiales archaeon | reverse complement strand
AATCTATTTAATATTTGCTAACAAAATATACCCCTCCCTACCCATGAGTATAGCAACAATGAACAGAAAGCAAGGGATATTAATTGAAATTGCTTTGGTGCTTCTATTCACAGGAATAGCCATAGCAACTGCATCCACTTCCTCAGATGTAGTAATATACGCCTTTGACCAAAACCCACCCGGAAGCGATAAAGGAAGCGAGTGAGTAACCCTTTACACCCCCGCAAACACTAATTTTATTAACTTTTTGCCCTCATTGTGCAAATTGAAAAACCCGCCTCACAGCTTATTTCATATCGCTTCCCTTTGCAGCGAGCCAAAAACACCGTGGGCATTGCACTAAGATTCTGCCTTTGGGCATGATAAAGCAAGGAAAACCGGCGCCTTGCGCCGAGACCGATGCCTTCGGTGAGGTTGGGATGTTTCTTGCATTTAATTCGGTTTTACCAACGCTTCGGATTGACTGGACGTGATATTTTGATATTATGGAATCATAATCACCCCAACTGTTTTCGTGTAGTCCCCTAATTTACATCTACATCTTTTTTATCGTTAGCACCCAATTCCTTCTTAATTGCTTTAATGACATTCATAAGGGTTTTGTCTAAACCCGTTCGTCTTTTAAATTCATCTATATTGTCACAAACTTCTTGCCGTTTCGCTTCAAACCTCTTCAAAGCATCGTAGCCTAGATATTTCTCAATAGCCGCTTTGCATAACTTACGTGCTTCGCCAGGTATTACCACCATTGCATTCGCTTCACACTTTTTGGGACCGAACTGATTTAGGTAATTCTGAACATAAGGCAAATGATGATTTCGATGTGATGGACCTGCTAAGTCTTTTCCCGATGACGTTATTAAGTTATCTACCCATGTTAAGTTGTGTGCAGCAATAAAATCATAATTCAATCCAAATCTATCAATTATTAGTTTTTCAGGTGTATCTGAAATGAGAATACCATCACCATATATTTTACCCCCGGGGCTATATCCCACAGTTTTATCTATCCACCAAACATCCCTTACATCATACAGATTTTTTCTTATGTTTTCAGTTATTCGCAGACCGTCTGGGTCGTGGTCACCACAGTACAAAAGAACGCATATTAATCCTTCTTCTTCTGCTTCTTTAAACCGTCTTGCGAATTCCGCTCGTTGTAAGATAGAAGACCAGCCCTTACTCGTTGCTATTGGAATGTGAAATTTTTTACAAACAGGTTCAAATAGTGTTTTCAAATCCACTTTCTCAACAAGTATTTGAATGTAGTATTTTTCATCAGTCCACCAGTTAGGTGTATAATACACACCACAGTTCATTGCTGCTACTAAATATTTCTGTAAGTATTCTACTGGCATGCAATCTTCGGGAATTTCAATACCAACAAATTTACGTGCCTCTTCTTCTGCTGTGAAATCAACTGGTAGGTAGCCATCCCTTCTACACTCATTAATCAGTTTTTCTACTCTGTCAAATTGGTTTTTGTTGACTAATCTAAAACCTTCGAGTTGATAACACCAGCCACGTGCTGATAATTTAAATCCAATTTGGCTATAGATGCCTATAAGATTACTAGCAAAATTTATTAGTTGTCTCCTTCTGTTTTCTCCTCTTCCCTTCGGTAGTTGTAACTCCGCCATTTCTCAAGCCCCACTCTCTTTTGTGTTAATACACCCCACAGCGTGTTAATTGCCGTACGCGTGAGCTGCGAAAGTTTAACGCTTCGCCGCACGAACTCGCCTTTATCCTTGTTTGGATTTATAATGCTCAGCATCTTGCCGATGCTCCGATCGTACATGTGAAGATTTTTTTAGTCCTTTTGGATAACATCCCCTTATTATTTATATACTTAGAATCTAAGTCATAATTGGTGAGGATAAGATGCTGGTAAAAGTATCTTCAAAAGGGTTGATATTCTCCTACAGTGATTTGAACAGTTCCCAATATTCTTTTTCTAACTGCTCATGACCTTTCAGCTTTGTCCTGAGTTTTAGGTACAGTCCTTTCGTATTTTCCCAGAATTCAATCGCAAGTGCTACACGCTCTTTTTCCTCTATAAAAAATTCTCTTGATTCCACCAATAATTCATACGCCTTCTGACCGCTAATATTCCATACGTTCCGCTCATACAGTTTTTTACTCCAGCCCCCTTTTAGCATATGTTCATAACTCGCATTCCCGCCAAAATTCGCTTTCAACCACTCTACCAGCTCTCGCTTCGAACTGCCAACTTGAAGGTATAAGGTATAACCATAGATACCGCTTTTTCTCGTTATCCTCCTTATACTTACCGAACCACGTCTGTCTAAATATGCTGCCAATCTCCCACAATCTATTCCTCTTTTATAATCCTCTTCCAGATTCATGATCTTTTTTTTGTCTTAGCGTATCACCGTTTAAGGAATTTTTGACCTTCTCTTAAACGGTCTCATTTTCACTAGATACATTATGACTTTATCAAAAAAGAAAATAGAAGAGATATGGCAGGCATACCAGGAGCATCCATCTGCCTATTTCGCGGGTAAAAAGTGTAATGTCTCCCGGACAACCGTAACGAAATATCGTGACGAGGAACACTGGGATGAACGCCTACGGGAAATCAGAGCTTTGGCACGTGCGATAGCGGATAATAAAGCTGCACGGCAACTTGCAAAAGAGCTTGAAGCGAGCAATTACATGCCCACGGTTAAAGAATATGATTCGTTGGTAAAAGTAAAACTACCGGGGCAATTTCTCAAAAGAGTTCCGGACCCAGACAGCAGGAGTGAACACATCTCCTCTTTCGAATGGCGTGATAATGAAAGAGGGGGCAAAGCACTACGGCTCAAAAAAAAACCCGACCCCTTCGATCTTTTCTCTTTCGCTCGCGAAGTGTTAGGCTACACGCTCCTTGAGGAAAAACCACACCATCAATGGTGCAACGAAGTTGACCAACGTCACTCACGTTCGCTCTGGCTTGAACCGCGCCATACCTACAAATCTACCGTCTTCTCTAAATCATACCCTATCTGGCGTCTTCTTGAAAACCCCAATCTCCGCATCCTTATCGTCAATGCCACCGCAGAAAATGCAGAAGCTTTTTTATCTGAAATCGTTGGGCATCTCCTTCGTAATCCACACCTCTTAGAAGTTTATCAAACTCTCTATCACACTTATCCACTTGATCC
>QEXZ01000183.1 GCA_003160755.1 Methanomicrobiales archaeon | reverse complement strand
CTGATATCCAGGCTGACGGGGCAAGTAACTTGACAGAACGGCGTTTCTCGCTCTATTGCATACGAATACGAAAGTGCATCCTCCGGTGTGTATATTGCATTCCTGTTACTCTGCCATTCGTTGTACCTATCCGGAACGCTAACCGGGCATATTTTCCAGCATTCGCCGCACGAATCACATTTTGTCGCATCAATTCTGATTGGGTTCCTTCGTACACTTACCGTGAACCTATGACTATGCTCATCTCTCTCCACTCGTTCGATCACCGAACTTGTGAATACTTGAATTTTCTCATTCTTTTTTATCTGCTCTATAAGAGGCGCTAAAACGTCGGAAGGGTGCTTTCCATCTATCAAATGGAGTTTAGAAAAAAGCCCGCCGATGTCGGACGTTCTTAAAACAAGAAAAACTTCTTTTCCTTCTTTTTCATCATTGGCGCACTCTAAAGCCGCCGTTATTCCTTCGTACCCGCCTCCTATTATCAACACGCTCATTCGACGCCCTCCACTACTTTTGCAACATAAGTTGGTGTATTGTCCCGTATTTCATGGAGTTCAATCAGTTCATGCCTTTTCAAGTCCAGAATGTGCCTGAACACCACGTTTGGCTTCACATTCAATTCTGACGATATTTCCTTCACGGACATCGGCTTCTTTAATTTCAACAGTATCCTCTTTGCTTCATATTCCTCCCGCACCATATCGTCCAGCAACCTGTCCATCTCATGCTGCGTAAAAACTTCTCCGTACTTGTTCCCCTCTTCCAGCAGTTCTCTTTCTTTTGTTGCCAGTATTCTCAACCGGTAGTCCGCAGCCGCCATACACACTGCTTCCATTTTCTCCTTTTCAAATTCTATCCGCCCTATTTCCTTTATCTCTTCCGTAAACTCCTTAATAGTCGATGCAAATAGCTCGCCCTCGCTTGCACTTACCCATTCTAATCTTAACCGTTCAGGCTCAACGCCCGCCTCCTTTAACAATCTCCTCGCCATCTCTATCTTCTTCTCTGCATAATAATTCCCTTCTACGTAATGACAATCCCCCAAATGGCAGCCACCTATAAACACGCCATCCGCACCGTATAGGAAAGTATCTAAGATAATCTCAGGATCTACTCGTCCACTGCACATCACTCTTATTATCCTTATATTCGGTGGATACCGAAAGCGAGAGACACCTGCCAAGTCCGCACCCGCATAACAGCACCAATTGCACATAAAACCGATTATCTTGGGTTCAAACATTTTCTTTTATATTTAACCGCAGAGCACACGGAGAACGCAGAGGCATCAGAAAAAACGAGCAAAGATTGAAACCGTCTTAAAACTCTGCGTACTCTGCGCTCTCCGCGGTGACAAATCACTATATTTTTAGATAGGGACATATGTTCGCTCCTCTTTCAACGAAATAAACTTTTCCATTCAATCATAAACCCTTGGCTTTTTATCTATTTTTATTATACCTATCAAATTGTTCCTATAATTCACTTCGTAGAGTATCCTGTAATCGCCAACTCGTACTCTAAATAAACCTTTAGAGCCTTCAACTGTTTTTGTATCGTGAATAATGGGAGCTTTCCTGAGTTTTTCTATTTTCTCTATTACCCTTTTGACGATGACTTTGTCTGCTTTCTTTAGGAATTTCTTTGATCTGTTGGAATAGCTTACATCGAACGTCATAATCCCAGCTCTTGTTTAAGCTCTTCGTGCGATGTTAATTTTCCTTCGGATTTTTCTATCTTATACTCTTGCAAGGCCTTATAGTCATCTTCCGTCATTATACTGTCTATATCCACCATATGCTTTTTTATCTCCATTAATTCCCTCTTTACAAATTCCAAGTCTTTGTGTATTATTTCCAATGTTACGGTTTCCATATTTTTTCACCCCCTTTTATTTTTACTTTTTGTTTCTTATAAAAATTTATAGTCATTCCGAAAAGTAACCACAAGATTACACTTTCGTGGGCTCTTTCCACATCCCCAAAAACCCGGAAAGGGTTTATTTCACGAGAAAAATCTCAGATTTCTGGTCTCGTGTTAATCTTGTGAAATCTCGTGGTTTTTAATATTAGCTATACAATATCTCTTACGCCGTCAAAACAGCTCTTTCTTGTGCTATTAATTGCTCATCGGTGAAGTGGTGCATTTTAATCGCCTTTTTTATGCAGCTCGACCCGCAGGTGCCACAACCCTTGCATTTTACGCCTGTAACTCGTGCTCTTCTTCCTTCTTCCGTATCTACCACTTCTACTGCCCCGTAAGGGCATACCGATTCGCAAATGCCGCAACCCGTGCAGAGCGTTTCGTCCACTTCTGCGGTTATCGGCTCTACCTCTACATACTCCTTAGATAAGATACTGCAAACACGCGAAGCTGCTGCCGATGCCTGCGCCACCGTATCCGGTATGTCTTTCGGCGATTGAGAACATCCCGCAATGAAAATACCATCGGTAAACGTATCAACAGGACGGAGTTTTGGATGCGCCTCCAAGAAGAATCTATCCCCACTTTGCATTATCTTCAATTTCCTTGCGGTCTCGAGAACATCTCCCTGCGGGATTATCCCGGTTGCAAGCACAACAAGGTCTGCTTCCTTCTCTATCGGTCGTCCTTCACTTACCGTTTTCACCCTCAATTTCCCATTCTCGTCCTTCTCCACGTTTATATCGTCTGTTAGCTCCCTTCTTATGTAATTCACGCCCTCTTCTTTTACTCGCCAGTAGAATTCCTCAAAGCCTTTACCAAAAGCTCTTACGTCCGTATAGAACACGGTCGCATTCGCATCCGGGATATGCTCCTGCACCAAATGCGCCTGTTTGGCTATATACATGCAGCACACACGCGAGCAGTATTCGTTCCCCGCGCTTTCTCTCCTCTCTCTCTCTTCTCTCGACCCCACGCAGCTTATGAAAACCACTTCTTTCGGCTCATTTCCATTTATCTCTATCTTCCCTAATGTCGGACCCGAAGCGTTACAAAGCCGCTCGAATTCCAAGCCTGTTATTACCTCATCATATTCATACCCGTAATTAGGCTCCAGAGAGGGGTTGAATAGGTCATAGCCCGTTGCTGCTATTATCGCACCCACGTCTATATCCATTACCTCTTCTTCCATCTCGTGGTTTATCGCATCTGCCTCGCACACCGTCTCACAAAGCCGGCAATCTGCACAGATGCC